>CAZJWF010000003.1:0-79325 GCA_964549375.1 uncultured Neomegalonema sp. | reverse complement strand
TATGAGGCCGCACGAAAGGCGGGTCAAGCACTGGAAATGCGGGATTTTAGCGCGGCATCAAACCCGCGCTGGTCAGGCTCATGCGGGCGAAATCGACGCCGAAACTCGCCATGCTCTCGCGGCGGGCCATTGTTTGTAGTTGTTGAACTTGCGAAGGGTCTTGGGTCTCCAGCACTTTGGACGCGAGGATCGAGATCATCAGACCCGACAGATACAGCTGATCGGAGGCCTCTTGCACCGATGTCGTGCGCGGCCGACCGCCCATCGAGGCGAGCAGCGCCCTTGCCTGACGTTTCACGCCCTCCGCTTGTGCCGGGGTGGTCTCTGCCGAGGAGGCATTCGCCGCATCCCACAACGCGATCATCATAAAGGCGAGCGCGTCGTCGAATTGATTGGCCTGAATATCATGGGCCGCCAGCGCTGGGCCGAACGACTTGAACGGATCGGTGCCTAGCGCTCCCGCAAGCCCTTTGTCATTACGGGCGATATCAGCGAGAACATTGCGAGTCACTGATTGGCGTAAATTCGCGTCTGGTGAGAACGTAAATTGGCTCGGCGACGCATATCCACCGCCAAGCGCAGCGCTAAAGTTCAACCCGCCGCTATAGCTCGATGGTCCCAGCAGGGTTTCGCTGATCATCCCGCTCGCACCCTGTTGCGCGTTCAGCGGCGTGGTCAACCCCATCAGAACCACTGCAATTCCAGCAATTTTCAGCATGACCCGTCTCCTTGAAACCTGTGCATCAACACTGTTCGCAAATTAAGAAGACACTTTTATGGTTAAGCATAAGTAAAGCGCGCAGCGCCCCCGGCAAAGCGTGGAAATTCCCTCTTGCATCGCGGCATCGGCTTCCATATACGATCCGTCATCAGGCGCCCTTCGTCTATCGGTTAGGACGCCAGGTTTTCAACCTGGAAAGAGGGGTTCGATTCCCCTAGGGCGTACCAGATCAAAAGCCGTTCCTTCGGGAGCGGCTTTTTTCGTTTCAGAGGGTTCGAATGCGCGGCGGGGCTATTTCCGGCCAAACAACATTCTCCAGAGCGTCTTATCCTTCAGATAAAAGATATGAAACAACGCGCCAGCAATATGCAAAATTAGGAGCGCGCCGACGATAGCGGCCAAATCGCATCGAGCTCGTAGTACCGGCCCTTTTGAGCCCGCGCGATCCACGGCAAAAGGGGCATCAGAAAACAGGCAACGCCGAGCACCAAGTGGAACAGGTGCAACGATTTCACTGTCAAACTGCCCTTTAGGAAAGACGCTCGGTTCTTCAACGCAAGCACGAGCCAGATCAACAACAGCCCCGCCAACATGCCCGACAGACGATGAATGGCGAACAGCAAGTCGCGCACTTTGATCGGCATACTAATGTCGAAATTAAACGCCCAATAAGCAGTCGCAAAAGCGATCACGAACAATATAACGATCACCTAATGAAACACGCGAACGTAGAGGGGTTTTCGCGCCTTATCGGCGTTTATTATTGATGTTTCCACTTGCTAAGTTTGCCGCGTTCGGAACGCCCGGTCCGAAAACCCGAACCGCCCTTTCGAGAGTGCACGAATAAACGAGCTGATCTTACAAGAATTTCTGCCGACCCATCGTCGGCACCTCAAAAAGTCTGTATCGTCCACGACATGCGGATCAACGATAATCGTCATCGAAAACCGAGGGATGCGACCGGCAACCGCTTGCATCGCTGATTTGCCGCGTGCCTTGGTCGAGGCCAACCCATTTTGTCTTTGCGAATTTTCTATTGACAAATGTTCTTAATATGTTCTATTTGATGGATCTTGTGTAAGCAGAAAGGCACTTAAAGGAATGGAGATTGAGAGGGCATTAGAGACACAACGGCTGCGGCTGCTGCGCCATGTGGCGCGGTTGGGTGCGCTGGTTGCGTTCATGTCTTTTGGTCCACTCAGCAATCGCTTGCCCCGTTGGGTTCGCTCACTTGTGATTTACCTCCTGCGCCCCGCCGAGGATGCTGCAAACTGTATGGTTCAGGTGATGATTTGCCTGATCGCCAATGGACGCTGTCCATCGCGACCGCGCGCGAAAATGTCCTATGTTTCGAACACTCATGATTTACAGTTTCACGACGCGCCCTCAACGCCCACCGCTCACAAGGTCGATACCCCTCTTGATGAAAGCGTCTCGTCAGACACATTGCGCCGACGGTTGGCGGCCCTGATAGACAAGCTGGAAGACTTGCACGGTCACGCCTTACGCGTGATGCAAAAACAAGCGAAGCAACCGCCACGACGGGTTACTTCGGCGCCGCAGGACTGGGCAGAGACCCCCTTGTATCAAATTGATATCAAACGTTCTTTCGTTCGTGTTTTGCAACGGATCGACCTTGCTTTGGGGCCTCCCTGACGCGCTCTAAGCCCCACCATATCCCCCCTGACCTGACGCCCATAATTCGGGCGCAGAACGCCCAGCTATGCGCGGCAAGATAATAACAGATTATTTTTGTCGGATTAATTCTTGACTAAAATACACGGATAATGAATCACGGTGTCGTTCCTCTCTGACACGGTGACTCATCATGCGAATCTCGATCCTAGCAATCGTGCTTGCTTCCTTGGCCATTCCCGCCTTTGCCGAGGGAGAACTGAACCTTTATTCCTCTCGACATTACGATACTGATGAACGGCTCTATTCCGAGTTCGAAGAAGCGACCGGCATCACGATCAACCGGATCGAAGCCAAGGCCAGCGCTCTGAGCGAACGGATCAAGGCTGAGGGCAAGAACTCGCCCGCTGATGTCTTTATCACGACGGATGTGGGCCGGATCTGGCGCGCCGAGCAAGAAGGGCTGTTACAAGAAACCAAGTCTCACGTTTTGATCGATACGATCCCGCCCCACTTGCGCGATACCGGCGATACGTGGTTCGGATTCTCGCAACGTGCGCGCATGATCTTTTTCGCTAAAGATCGCGTAAGTGAGCCGCCGCTGACCTATGAACACCTCGCCGATCCCAAATACGAAGGCCTGATTTGCGCTCGGTCCTCGTCGAACATCTATATGCAATCCCTGCTCGCCTCGATCGTCGCGCATCATGGGGTGAAAGATGCAACGAAATGGGCGCAAGGATTGAAGGACAACCTCGCCCGGAAACCGCAGGGCGGAGATACTGATCAGCTTCGCGGCCTGATCTCTGGCGAGTGCGATATCGCGATTGCCAACAGCTATTATTTCGCGCGGGCTTTGCGGCGTGACGTGCGGGGTCTGAGCGATGGCGTGGACGCGATAGGCTGGGTCTTTCCCAATCAGGACGACCGCGGGGCGCATGTGAATATCTCCGCCGCCGGGATCGCCAAATACGCCCCGAACCGTCAGAATGCCATGAAATTTCTGGAATACCTTGTCAGCCCCTCGGCGCAGAAATATTTCTCCGCCGGGAATGACGAATATCCGGTGGTTGCGGACGCGGAACTCGCCGAAAGCGTTGAAAAACTCGGCGCGTTCAAAGCCGATGATCTATCGCTGAACGCTCTGGGAGATCACCAACGCGAGGCACAGAAAATCTACGACCGCGTCGATTATCGCTAGGCTTACGAGAGGCCCTGTTGTTGCGGCGGGCCGTGATAGATCATCTTCGACTCGCCGTCTTCACGGTGGAAGATGTTCTTCATCTGAAGACTTCCACGGGATGGGTCATGGCTCGATATTCCCCGGACGAGAGCGACGGATTTGCCAGCTCAACATGACCACCGGAACCATCCCGACTGCAACGATTGCTAATGATGGAGTTGATGCCTGAAGCAATCGCTCATCCGCCGCCAGCCGGTAAGCCTGTACCGCCAGCGTGTCGAAGTTGAAGGGCCGCATGATCAACGTGGCCGGCAACTCTTTCATGACATCCACAAACACGATCAAGGTCGCGGTGAGTAATCCACCCCGGATCAAAGGTGCGTGAACGCGAACGAAGGCACCGCCCGCGCCCTGCCCCAGTGTTCGGGCCGCCTGATCCATCGACGGGGTAACTTTACCGAGGCCCGCTTCGACCGTTTGCAGAGCGACAGACATAAAGCGCACAATATAAGCAAAGATCAGCGCGGCGATCGACCCCGTTAGAAGCAGCCCGGTCGAGATGCCAAACTGAGCCTCCATCACACTATCTAGCCAGTTATCGAACGCCCCCAATGGCAAGAGTAAGCCAACAGCAATCACCGATCCCGGCACCGCGTATCCGAGCGAAGCCACCATGTTGGCAAACCGAACACCGGGCCGATTGAGCAACCGCGAGGCGTAGGCAAGACAAACCGCAATAAACACGGTGAGAACCGCCGCCGTGCCCGCAAGGATCAATGAGTTCATCGCAAAACCGAGGTAGCGCGTCCCGAATAGACTATGCCCGCCGATGGCTGTCATCCGGCTCAACACGACCAACGGCAGTAAAAACCCGAAAACCGCAGGCGCCGCGCAAAATAGACTGGCCATCCATGCCCGCGTGCCGGTGAGTTTGAACTCCGGCAACGCCTGATATTTCTTGCCGGTCTGGTGGTACTGGGCGGCCTTGCGCTGGGTGCGCTCCATCACCAACAGGACAAGAACGAAGATCAGCAAACACGCAGAAAGCTGGGCGGCAGCGATCCGGTCGCCCATCAACAACCATGAACGGTAAATGCCCGTCGCAAAAGTCGATACGCCAAAATGCGAAACAGTCCCGAAATCCGCCAGCGTCTCCATTAGAACCAGCGCAATTCCGGTGGCGATGGAGGGCCGCGCCATCGGGACGGCCACCTTACGAAAGGCACGCCACGGCCCGTAACCCAAGGTTCTCGCCACATCAAACGCGGCGACCGACTGTTGAAGAAAGGCCGCTCGCGCCAACAGATAGACGTAAGGATAGAGAACAAGCGCCAACATGACTCCCGCCCCGCCGAGCGAGCGAACCTCCGGGAACCAATAATCTCTCGGTCCCCATTCAAACGCCGCCCGCAAACCGCTTTGCACCGGCCCTGCATGATCGAGCAAATTTGTATAGGCATAGGCGAGCACGTAAGCCGGAAAGGCGAGCGGCAGAGCCAGCCCCCATTCCAACCAATCTCGTCCCGGAAATCGGCACATCGTCACCAACCACGCCGCGCCGATACCGATCACCCCCGCACCGATGCCGACGATCAGCGCGAGTTGCAGGGTATTCGAGATATAGACGGTCAGCCGCGTTTCAGCCAAATGAGCAAGCACCCCCTCGCCCGACTGGAACAGCGAGATGAGCACCGATAAGATCGGCATGGCGATGATGAGCGCGAGGATCACCGTTGCGGCAACCAAAACTCGCTCTCGTACCGGGGTTTTGGTTTGGCCCGCGTTCATCTCGGTATCAGCCATGCAACCTCTCAGACACGTGATCATCCTGCCCATATTTCGCCAGCAGCGTAGATGATGAAGAGGCGAAAAAGGAGAGCATCAATGATTTCTCGTCGAAAAGCGGTTATGGGTCTGGCAGCAACAGCGGGGCTTTCATCCCCCGCAATGGCGCTGACGCGCACGCCGAGGCAATCGATTGGCCCTTTCTACCCTGATGTTCTGCCGAGTGAAAGCGATGCTGACCTTGTTCGCATCGGCACTGGCCCGGCCGCAACCGGCGAAGAGATCGAAATTACCGGGCGGCTCCTCGGTCTTGATGGACGCCCGATCAACGGCGGTTTCGTGGAATTGTGGCAAGCCAACGCCTTTGGCCGATACTCGAACAGCCGTGATACCTCTTCTGCGCCGCTTGATCCGAATTTCCAAGGCTATGGTGTGGTGCGAACCGATGATCAAGGACGGTATCGTTTTCGGACGATCAAGCCGGGAGAGTATACCGGACGCTCGCGACACCTACATTTTCGGGTTGGCGGGCCGGGATTCGAGCCGCTGCCGACTCAGATGTATTTCGCTGGTGATCCCGGAAATGAAAGTGATTTCTTGTGGAATGCCATCCGCGACCCAAAAGCTCGCGAATCGGTGACGGTGGCCTTTGGCCCCGCTACAGAAACGAATGTCGCGCAAGGATACTTCGAAATTGTCGCCAGACGCTGAACACTTCGCGGACCTATCGGTTTGCGAATGTTTCAAAACAAAGGCATAAGGCTGAGATTGACTATTCTTCGTTTCAAGAGCCCTTCATGCGACTACCTTCCCTTTTCGGCAGACGCCGTGACGCAAGCGTTCCGGTTGCACCGACGTATTTTGAGATTGAAGGAACCTCCTACGCCGTTGGGGATATCCACGGGAAACTTGATCTGCTGAAAGGCTTGGTCAAGCGGTTACGCAAGGACATAGAGCGCGAAGGGACACTCGCCCCGAAAAAGCTGATCTTCATGGGCGATTATGTGGATCGAGGAGAGGACTCCCGCGGAGTTCTGGAGTTTTTGGCTCAACTCTCCATCCCGAATTGCGAGATTATTTTCCTGCGCGGAAACCACGAACAGCAGATGATAGATTTCATTGACGATCCGTTGACCAATCAACGTTGGCTGGATTGGGGTGGGATGGATACGATGCAATCTTTTGATTGCCCTGAGGTTTTCGCCACGGCTTCAGATGCCGAATTACTTGATGCGGCTGCCGCGCTTCGTCTCGCCTTGGGCGACCTGCGCCAGTTCATCGACGAACGGATGAACCTCTGGTGCCGCGTCGGAAATGTCGTTTTCTCTCACGGCGGGATGGAACCTAACTTGCCGCTTGATGAGCAAAAGCCGAAAACGATGTTGTGGGGCAGCCGCGCGTTCATGCAACAAGGCGGTCCTCCCGGATTTTGGCACGTGCATGGGCATGTCATCCACAAAGAAGCGGCCATTATCGGCAATCGGATCGCGGTGGATACCGGTGCGTATTCGAGCGGCGTTCTGACTGCCGCGCGGATCACCGATGACGGTTGTGCCTTTCTTGGGCACACCGAATAAGCCACTCGCGACAGATCCCGTCGATTATGGTTGAGACGCGCCTGAAATTTTAAGGCAAGGAAGAAGGGCCGCGTGTCGCGGCAGGCGAGTCACCTTTTTATGCGTTTGCTCATCTCCTTTGCTGCGTTGTTTCTGTCGATTGCGCTGGTTCAACTTGGATCGGGAACGCTTGGCCCTCTCGACGCCCTTTCGGGGACGGTGCTGGGGTTTTCGCCGCGCGAGATCGGTCTGCTCGGGTCAGCGCATTTTGCCGGATTTTTCATCGGCTGCCTTGCGACACCCAAGATCATGGGCCGCGTCGGACATTCGCGAGGCTTTGCCGCCTTCGCCGCCTTCGGGGCCATCGGCGCTTTGTTGCATCCGATTATTCAGGAACCGATTGCCTGGGCGGCCATGCGGATCTTGTCAGGGGCATCGGTCGCGGGGTGCTACACGATTGCAGAAAGCTGGTTGCAGGCCAAAGCCAACAACGAGAACCGAGGACGGATCTCTAGCGTTTACAGAACCGTCGATATGGGCGCGTCACTGATCGCACAGATGATGGTCGGCTTTCTGGAGCCAGCAACCTACATCTCATACAACATTGTCGCCTGTGCCCTATGTCTGTGCTTGCTGCCGCTGACCCTGACCAAAGCGACGGCGCCGTCCATTCCTCAATCCCCGAAGGTAAGCGTTTGGCGGGCAATTCACGCCTCACCCCTTGGAGCCGCCGGAGTTGTAACTGTCGGTTTGACCAATTCCAGCTTTCGCATGGTCGGTCCGCTATACGGCACGCAAAATGGCCTGACCGCAAAGGAGATCGGCTTGTTTCTCGCTGCGGCCTTGGCGGGCGGAGCGATGGCGCAGCCGTTCGTAGGCTGGATCGCAGATAAGTTCGACCGGCGCTTCGTGTTGATCGCGATTTCGGCGATGGCCTTGGTCGTATGCGGTTTCATCTCAACGCGGCCCGATGTGCAGAGCTTTTACCAACTCGCCGCTGCCTCTTTCCTGTTCGGCGCGACGGCTTTTCCGCTTTATTCAGTCAGCGCCGCCCACGCGAACGATTTTGCTTCTGCGGACTATGTGGTGGAACTGAATGCGTCGCTGATGGTCCTTTATGGCATCGGCGCGATTGTCTCTCCGTTGCTCGCATCCGAACTTATTGCCCAGTATGGGCCGAGCGCGATGTTCCTTTACATCGGCGCAGCACATGTCGGCCTGATCGTCTTTGGCCTTTTCCGAATGACCCGTCGCGCGGGGATTGAGCCGCGAACTCCGTATACCTACCGCCCTCGCACGTCTTTCGTCCTCGAACGCTTATTGAAACGTAAGCAGGATAAGTGACCCACGGCCCCTTGATCTACGCGAGGACAGATCGCTCGAAGGGGGAGCGAGTCGGGTTACCGCCACAAACCGTGTAGGCGGCACCCAACTCAACCGCATCAAAATGGACCGGACACGTCGTGCAAAAGCCTGATCGTTTCAACGCGATACGGATTCCGTCCGATGTATAAAATTGTCGATATTCTCTGCCTGCATTTCGCCATTATCCGGTTCCCTTTCCGCGGGATTCGGGCGATGTCGAATTGAAGCTAAGGTCAGTTCCGGGGGCATTCGACCGTGGCAGTTTAACTGCGAGGAACCCGCCCCATGAAGTATTGGTTTTTGATCTTTTCCGGACTCGCGCTCGCCAGCGCCCCTGCCTATTCGCATATTTCGGAAATGTTTGAGCGCAGCGGCACCCTGATCGCCGCATTCGCCCCCGGTGCCGAACCACTATTCAACGAAGAACAATATGAACCTGCAATAATCGCGTTGGCCGAAAAGTAAAGCTTGTGCGAACTTACATTCCGTCCGGTCCCCGGCTAATGGCTGCCACGCCGGTACGGCTGACATCCACAAGGCCAAGGGGCCGCATCAAATCGACAAACGCATCAATCTTATCGGGGCTGCCAGTAAGTTCGAAGACAAAACTCTCCAATGTGGCATCCACGACCTGCGCCCGAAATGCATCTTTCAAGCGAAGAGACTCAACGCGCTGTTCGCCAGTATTGGCGACTTTGATCAGTGCGAGCTCACGTTCGACCGATGGTCCCTCAACCGTCAAATCCCGCACGCGATGAACCGGGATCATCCGATCCAGTTGCGCCTTGATTTGCTCGATGACCATTGGCGTTCCGGTGGCAACAACGGTAATCCGCGAGCGATGGCCCGTGTGATCCGTCTCCGCAACCGTCAGGCTTTCAATGTTATAGCCACGCCCTGAAAACAGACCGATGACACGGGCCAAAACACCGCTTTCATTATCGACCAACACCGAAAGCGTGCGGCGTTCTTCGCCCTCTTTCAAAGCGGGACGAAGGTTATAGGCACTGCGAGATGAGCTTCCGCGTTTAAGATCCATTTTCTTACACCATCACCGCGCCATCGGACTTAATCGCTTTCGCAATCGCCTCCGGGTCAACTTCTGAACTGAGCAGCATTTCATTATGAGGTTTGCCCGATGGGATCATCGGGAAACAGTTTTCGTGTTTCTCAACAAGGCAATCAAATATCACCGGCCCGTCATACGCGATCATCTCGGCAATCGCGTCATCGAGGTTTGCCGGGTCAGAGCATTGAATGCCTTTGCCGCCAAACGCCTCTGCCAATTTGACGAAATCGGGCAATGCTTCGGAGTAGCTGGAAGAGTAGCGCTCGCCGTGCAACAGCTCTTGCCATTGGCGCACCATGCCAAGGCGTTCGTTGTTGAGAATAAACACTTTGACCGGCAGGTGGTATTGGATCGCGGTCGACATCTCCTGCATGTTCATGAGGAACGATGCTTCACCCGCAACATCGACGACAAGCGATTTCGGATGGGCCATCTGCACTCCAACAGCGGCGGGTAATCCATAGCCCATCGTCCCAAGCCCGCCGGAGGTCATCCAGCGGTTCGGCGACTCGAAGGGGATATATTGCGCCGCCCACATCTGGTGTTGCCCCACCTCGGTCGTGATGTAGTAATCGCCGTGCTTGACCAACGCATCCGCGAGACGCTGCACCGCGTATTGCGGTTTAATGATCGTGTCAGAGTTCTTGTAGCTAAAGCAATCGACACCGCGCCAGGTCTCAATGGTTTGCCACCACTCCGAGATCGCATCCTTTTCGGTCTTCGCCCCGTTCGAACGAAATAGCCGCAGCATGTCCTCCAAGACATGTCCAACATCCCCCACAATCGGAACATCGACATGGATGTTTTTGTTGATCGAACTCGGGTCAATATCAATGTGGATCTTCTTGGAGTTCGGTGAGAACGCATCAAGGCGTCCCGTAATCCGATCATCAAATCGCGCACCGATGCAGATCATCAGGTCACATCCGTGCATCGCGAGATTGGCTTCATATGAACCATGCATCCCCAACATGCCGAGCCACGCGTCGCCCGACGCCGGATACGCGCCCAATCCCATCAGAGTTGACGTAATCGGGAAACCAGTTGCAGCAACCAACTCGCGAAGCAGTTGCGAAGCTTGCGGGCCTGAATTGATCACCCCGCCGCCAGTATAGAAAACGGGTCGCTTCGCACTTTGTATCAGCGCGACGGCTTCTTGAATTCGGTCGGCATCACCTTTGACTTTTGGTTCGTAGGTTTTCAGTTTTGCGTTGCGCGGCGAGGTATAGCTCCCGTCCGCAAATTGAACGTCCTTGGGGATGTCGATCAAGACCGGGCCGGGCCGTCCGTTCGTTGCAACATAGAATGCCTCATGGATCGTGCGTGACAGAGCATCTGTATCCTTCACGAGCCAATTATGCTTCGTGCAAGGGCGTGTGATGCCAACGGTATCGGCCTCCTGAAACGCATCATTGCCAATCATAAACGTTGGAACCTGACCGGTCAGCACAACGAGCGGGATCGAGTCCATCAACGCATCTTGCATTCCCGTAACAGCATTAGTCGCACCGGGGCCAGACGTCACAAGCACCACCCCCGGCTTTCCAGTGGAGCGGGCATAGCCCTCCGCTGCATGGGTCGCGCCTTGCTCATGGCGGACAAGAACGTGTTTGATGTGGTTTTGCTTGAACAGCTCATCATAAATCGGAAGGACGGCACCGCCGGGATAGCCGAACACGACTTCGACGCCCTGATCCGTCAGAGCCTTGACTACCATTTCAGCGCCGGTCATCGTGCCGTTTGCCTTATCCGCCATCGCCTTTGTCCTTCGTTTACGAGCCTTCTGCCCGCGAGACATAAAAAAAGGCCCCGTTTGGGACCTGAACAGCGCATCGTACCCGAGAAGACTAAACCTCTCGCGCCCCGATGCGCCCCATCACCACTAGAATTGCGTTTTTCACGCGATAACTCCTAAATCGTGAGTTTTCGTACATTCCCCCGATCAAAGGGTCAAGTTCCGTTTGCGGAAAAACCGTATTTGAAGGTGTAAACGAAAGATTATTTCGCGAAATTCCATTAACCACCGCCCGTTTACGAACCGTTCGCCCAAATCAACCGCGTTCCCGCAGCCCGAACTCATGGATCTTGAGCTTATGGACAAAGCGTTTGACCAACTTGCGGAGAACCCCCGATGGTGGGTCCACGCCTCCCGCTGCTGGAAAGCACTTGATGTCCCAAGTTTTCAATATCGTTGCGCCGGTCTTTCTTATTCTCGGCTTTGGATATGCTGCCGCAGCCCTAAAGTTAATTTCGGACGCGGCGGTCGACGGGCTAATCCGGTTCATCACCTATTTTGCCGTGACGTGTTTGCTATTCCGCGCCACTGCGACGATCGACATCGCGAATTCGCTGAAGGCCGACGTACTCGCGTCTTACTACATACCCGCTTTCATCTGTTTTTTCCTTGGCGCAGTGCTGGCTCGGCGAGTTTTCGGACAGAGACCCGGCGAGTCGATTGTGGCGGGATTTACAACACTTTTCGCCAACTCAATTTTCTTGGGCATCCCCGTCGCGCAACGTGCCTATGGCGCGGCGGCTGATCCAACGATCTTTGCAATCATTTCCCTGCACGCGGCGACCATGTACGGCATCGGGGTAATCTCGATGGAGATGAGCGCGCGCGATGGTGCGGGTGCACTCGTCGCGATGAAAAAGGTCGCTCGATCTTTGTCGCGCAATCCGTTGGTGATCGCGGTCACTCTCGGATTCTTATACAACATCAGCGACCTTCCCATACCGGACACGGCGGGCGACGCGCTGGGATTGATGGCTGACGCCGCATTGCCAACAGGTATGTTTGCTGTCGGAGCATCACTCCGTCGATACTCGATTGCAGATAACTTGACGGCGGCCTCGGCAATGGTCGCACTGAAGCTCGTTTTGCATCCGCTGCTCGCAATGATGTTTGCCATTGCGCTGTTCGATCTCGCCGTGATCGAGGCCAAGGCGGTGATCATCATGGCGGCGGTGCCGGGCGGACTGAACATCTATCTCTTCGCACTTATGTATGATCGGAACAAAGAACTGGCGGCCAATGCGATGTTGCTGGGGACAGTCTTTTCGATCATTTCACTACCGCTCTGGCTGATCATACTTGAGCGCATTGGTGGATAGCGCCGCAAGCCTCGCTTGCACGACAACGATTTGACTGTATCGTCGAGGCCCAAACGATCCCCGGCCGTCAATCAAAAAGACCTTGACCTGTGAACGACCTGAGAATTCCTGCACAAGGCGTGCGCGCCGTTCTGACCCGAGTCTTTGAAACGGCGGGTGCAGCGTCTGTGGAAGCCGACGCGATTGCGACCAATCTGGTCGAGGCAAACCTCGCGGGTCATGACAGCCACGGAATCGTGCGAACGCAGCGTTATGTACAATGGGCGGGTCGCGGGGATGTTCATTTCGGGCGGCATATCAGCACTGTGATTGACGCGGATGCTTTCGCGCTTCTTGAAGGCAATCACGGCTTTGGCCAAACGGTCGGACGCGAATCCGTCGAGGTAGGATTGGAAAAGGCTAGAAGCGCCGGGGTCTCGATCATCGCGCTACGGAACGCGGGGCATATCGGACGCATCGGTGGGTGGGCTGAACAAGCCTGCGCGGCGGGCTTTGCCTCCATACATTTCGTGAATGTCCAGAACAGCCTGCTTGTCGCGCCATTCGGCGGTGCCGCGCGGGCAATGTCAACCGCGCCCGTTTGTGTCGGTGTTCCGAATGGCGAAGACGATCACTTCATCCTCGATTTTGCCACCTCACAGATCGCGGAAGGCAAAGCACTGGTCGCAATGAAAAGTGGAAAGATGGCTCCTACTGATGCGCTGATTGATGGCGACGGCAACCCAACTGGCGACCCCCGCGCGCTTTACGGGAATATTCAAGCAGAGGACGTCGGCGACCCGCGAAACGGCACGGGCGCCTTGGCAGCGATGGGCGCGCATAAAGGATCGGGCCTCGGCCTCGCCTGCGAGTTACTAGCGGGGGCGCTGACCGGATCAGGTGCAGCAGGAAAAGCGGACAATATCCATAACGGGATGCTGTCGATCTACCTCGACCCCAAACGTATGGATGATGGCCACGGGTGGAGCCGCGCGGTCGCCGATTACATCTCCTTCGTCAGAACGTTACCCCCTGCAAAAGGGATCGAGCGTGTGTTGATCCCCGGCGACCCCGAACGGGCGCGACGTCAGGATCGGCGGGCGAATGGATTGCCACTCTCTCCGGGTGTTTGGGATAGTATCTTGACGACCGGCGAAGAACTCGGCCTGTCACGAAGCGATCTCGAAACGCTTGCGAAGGAAAGCACATGACGAACTTGCCGACGACACCCTCCTTCCGCTTGGATAGCCAAAAGGCACTGGTGACGGGCGGAGGACGCGGTATCGGGCTTGCTGCAGCGACGGCATTGGCGGAGGCCGGGGCCATTCCGCTGCTCGCCGCGCGCACGGAGGCCGAAGTTCATGCGGCATCCGAGGCATTGAAAGCGCGAGGATTACAGGCTGGCTCAGCGGTTCTCGACGTGACAGATCGGCGGGCGGTAGAACAGTTGGTTGATCATGAAGGTCCGTTTCAGATCCTTGTCAACAATGCCGGTCTCGCGCGTCACGCCGCTTTCGTCGATGCGACCGAGGATGAATACGACTCTGTTATGGAGATCAACGTCAAGGCGGCTTTCTTCGTCGCACAGGCGGTTTCTTGGGGCTTGATGAGTGCTGACCTGCCTGGTTCCATTATCAATATCTCCTCGCAGATGGGGCATGTTGGCGGCCCCCGACGCAGCGTATATTGCGCGTCAAAACATGCCATTGAGGGTATGACGAAAGCGATGGCGTGGGAACTTGGGCCGCATAACATCCGGGTCAACACGCTGTGCCCGACTTTCATCGAGACAGAATTGACCGCTCCGTTCCTAAAAGACGAAGCATTCCGTTCGTTTGTGGAGTCGAAAATCGCATTTGGGCGCGTTGGACGGGTTGAGGAAATTATGGGTTCCGTGGTGTTTTTGGCATCTGATGCGAGCAGCCTAATCACCGGATCATCCCTGATGGTCGATGGGGGGTGGACAGCGTCTTAAGCGTTCTTATCGCGGGCTACCCTTTTATGCTGCGGTGCAAGCTCGGCCACTCCAAAACGACGATGCCGCATAGCACCAGCACAAAGCCGACGATTTGAATCGCGCCTAAATGCTCATCCAACAAGAACCATGCGAGCGTGACCGTCACAATCGGACCAATCAGCGCGATCAAGCTGACCCGCGACGCACCGATCCGCCGCATCGCCTCGTACTGCATCAACATTGGTCCAACCGTCGCAACGACTGCGATCAAAGCGATCCAACCGTAAGCCGCGATGCCCATAGCCAAGCTCTCGCGGGTGAAAGTTGCGAGACCGATAAGCGACATACCAATCGCTGCCGACAAATGTGTGATGATCGAAAACCGCGCTGCTCCGATCCGTTTCATCAACGGGTTAGCCAGCGCATAGACGCTCGCAATTGTGAACGCACAAAACACCGCAAAACCAACGCCCGACCAAAATTCCGGCGGCAGGTCAGCACGGTCGGGCCGCAAAACGACAAGCAATCCACCATAAGAAATGACGAATGCCAACAACTCTCGCCGTGAAGGTCTGCGCCGCTCCATCGTCGACGAAATCAACACGACAATCAGAGGATAAGTGAACAGGACAATCCGAGAAAGGCTAGCACCAAGTCGTTCAATCGCGGCAAAATCCGTCAACATCGCGATCATGAAAAGGATACCAAAGCCGAGACCTAATCCGATATCTCGCTGGGACATCGGCAAGCGATCCGGTGACCTGATCATCTTGTCGGCAACCCAGAACAGAGGCAGCGCGAACAGCATCCGCACGAAGACCAATACAATGACCGATGCCCCCGCAATAAACGCAAATTTTCCGAATATTCCCTTGAGCGACAGGCCCACCGTTGCCATCACCGCCATCGTCACGGCGGCTCTGTCCGAAGAGCCTATAGGGTCTGGCACAAACGCCTCGCATCATAGATGGCGGCGTGAATGTTTCTGCTCGTGACGGCATCACCAACGCGATAGAGTGCGAAGCCATCTTCCGTGGCGGGTTGCGGTTCGCACGCAATCAATGCGGCGACGTCCGTTACTCCCTGATTGACCGAGGCGTCTCGCATGGTCGTATAAATTTCATCAAGGGGGAGTGTGCCATGCTCGACAACAATATGGTCGGCGCGACGTTCGATTTCCGGCCCGCCATAGTCGTTCATGAAAACCGCTTTGAGTGCATTGCCGTCCCGCTCGACCCGCCCGATACGATAATCAGGCGTCACTTGAACCCCGCCTTTGTGGAATTTGCTGAGGTACATTGGAAAGTTTGATGCGCCCATTTCGACACAAGCATTTCGATCCGGCGTTACAAACTGAATCGTCGCTCCACCACGCGCAATGAGTTCGCATGTCAACGACGGTGCTTGATGCTGGCCATTATCGTCATAGATGAGAACATCGCCCTCAACTTTTTGCCCCCCGAGCACATCCCAAACGCTGAGGCACAAATCTCCACCGGGGAAGTGTTCGACATCTGGCAAGCCGCCAGTTGCGATGATGACGACATCAGGTTCCTCGGCCAAAATCTCCGCCTCACCCGCATAGGTATTGAACCGAATATCCACGCCGAGAGTCTCGATCTCGCTCGAAAGCCAGTCCGTGATGCCGATGAGGTCTTTTCGAACCCGCGATTGCGCTGCGATCCTTACTTGGCCGCCCAATTGCGATGCCGCTTCAAACAGAACGACCGCATGACCGCGCTCAGCACTGACCCGCGCGGCCTCTAGACCGGCTGGTCCGCCCCCGACCACGACTATCTTGCGTGAGACGCCTTCACTGGGTGGAACGACATGTGGGATTGTACTTTCGCGCCCCGTGGCCACGTTGTGAAGACAGAGCGCCTCGCCCTCACCGTAAATGCGGTCGATGCAATACCCGGCACCAACACAAGGCCGAATGCGCGCCTCCTCCCCCGCCTTCATTTTTCGAACCAGATGCGGGTCCGCGATATGGGCGCGGGTCATACCGATCAGTTCAACATGCCTCTCCTCCACGGCATAGCGCGCGGTGGCCAAGTCGGAAATCCGGCAAGCGTGCATGACAGGCAGCGAAAGTTCGCGCTTAAATTCAGCCACGCGCGACAGCCACGGCGCGAGTTTTTGGAACATCGCCGGGACAGCAAACTCAGCGAGTTGGAAGTCATGGTCCGAGCGACCATAGTTCAAATTAAAGTAGTCGAGCGTGCCAGCACTTTGCAGGGCTTGGGCAAACTGGATGGAGTCGTCATAGCTCAACGCCCCATCAATCGCGCCGCCCATCTCCATACGGATGCCGACGACAAACGAAGATCCAACGGCCTCTTTCATGGCCTCAATGACTTCGAGCGCGAAACGAGCGCGGTTCTCGAACGAGCCGCCATAGGCATCGGTGCGTTGATTTATATCTGGCGACAGGAATTGTCCCGGCAAATGGCCGTTATGGATCAACTCGACCCCATCCAACCCACCTTGCTTGCAGCGACGCGCGGCATCGGCATAGTGGCCAATGACGCGGCGAATGTCGGCATAGTCCATCTGTTTCGGAAAACCCCGATGCGCTGGCTCTCGCTGACGCGAAGGCGCAATGACGGGCAGCCAATCGCCGGAATTCCACGTCGTGCGCCGCCCAAGGTGCGAGATTTGACACATCAACGCGGCGCCATGCTGGTGAATCCGCGACGAGAATTCCTCAAAATAAGGGATCACGCGATCACTTGATACATCAAGCTGACCAAAAACAGACGGGCTATCTGGCCCAACACAGCTTGATCCACCAAACATTGTCAGGCCAATGCCACCCTTGGCTTTTTCCTCATGATAAAGTTGATAGCGCGCACCCGGCATCCCGTTGTCGGCATAGGCTGGAGCGTGCGGGGTGCTGACAATCCGATTCTTGAGCGTCAGCTCATTAAGTGTGAAGGGTTCGAGCAGTGGATCGGTCTTAGCCATAACGCCTCGCAAAACTAAGTTGCAAGGGTTAGCCGATCATACGAAAACGTCAACGCACCGACTGACGCGCCAACATTTCTCGGTTATTGGCGATCGCCTCCAACGATACACCTGGTGCGGGCAGGTTCATTCTGAAATTGAAGTTGGAGCGAAAGCCCCGAAGGGCTTTCGAGTTAATCCATCTGCTTGAGGATAGCGTCAAGGCTGTCTTTCGCATCCCCATATAGCATTCGGCTGTTATCCTTGAAGAACAGCGGATTTTCGACACCGGAATAGCCTCGCCCCTGACCCCTTTTCGAGATCACGACATTTTTGGCCTTCCAAACCTCCAAGACCGGCATTCCAGCAATCGGTGAATTCGGATCATCCTGTGCCGATGGGTTAACGATGTCGTTCGCGCCGATGATCATAACGAAGTCAGTTTGCGGAAAGTCTTCATTGATCTCGTCCATCTCTAGGACAAAGTCATAGGGCACCTTCGCTTCGGCCAAGAGCACGTTCATATGACCTGGCAAGCGACCCGCAACTGGGTGAATCGCATAGCGAACCTCTTTTCCCTTCGCCCGCAATTTGCGCGTCAGTTCAGACACCGCGCCTTGCGCCTGTGCCACCGCAAGGCCGTAGCCGGGAACAAAGATCACGCTGTCCGCATCTTCAAGCTGTTGCACAACGGTATCGACATTGGTCGGCACCATTTCGCCTTCGACCTCTTGTTGCGGGCCGCTGGCATCTCCGCCCCAACCGCCAAGGATCACAGAGGCAAAACTGCGGTTCATTCCCTTACACATGATATAGGAAAGAATGGCTCCCGACGCGCCAACCAATGCACCCGTCACGATCAGCAGATCATTGCCAAGGGTAAAGCCGATAGCCGCTGCCGCCCAACCCGAATAGGAATTGAGCATCGACACGACGACCGGCATGTCCGCGCCGCCGATCGCCATAATCAAGTGACAACCAATCAGACCCGCGACGATCGCCACGAGGATCATCGTCCACAGCCCAGCCCCCTGCAGGTACAAAAGGCCGAGGACAAAGCAGAGCGCGAACGCCCCCAAATTCAGCATATGCCGACCCGGTAGCGTCAGCGCGTTCGAACTCAGCTTACCCGCCAACTTGCCATAGGCGATAATCGACCCTGTGAAGGTAATCGCGCCGATCAAAATGCCTAGAAAAAGCTCAACCTTCAAAATGCCCAACTCAACAGGCGTTTTCTTGGCGATGGTCGCTGCAAAACCCGCGAGAGACGACGCAGAGCCATCAGCCTTACTGGCGAGTGCGCGCTCCATTTCCAGATGCGCGTTGATGCCAATAAATACAGCGGCAAGCCCGACGAGCGAGTGGAACCCGGCCACCAGCTCTGGCATTTGCGTCATCTGGACTTTCTTGGCGACAAACCAACCGCCTATACCGCCGATCAGGATCATAGCGGCGATAACCGCGTAGTTGCCAACGCCCTTGGTGACAACGGTCGCGCCCACCGCGAGGATCATGCCGATAATGCCGTACCAGATCGCCCGTTTCGCCTTCTCCTGGTTGGACAGGCCACCGAGAGCAAGGATGAAAAGGATCGCCGCAATGACATAGGCGGCGGTAATCAAACCGATATTCATATCTTAGACCGCCTTTGCTCAGGATTTCTGGAACATGGCGAGCATCCGCCGTGTGACGAGGAAACCGCCAAAAATATTGACTGACGCCATCAGGATCGAGAGCGCTGCGAGAACAATCACCACGGTATTGCTCGACCCAACCTGCAACAGCGCGCCGACGATAATGATCGACGAAATCGCGTTGGTCAGCGCCATGAGAGGAGTGTGCAACGAGTGTGCAACATTCCAGATCACATAGAACCCGACGAAACAGGCCAACACAAATACGATGAAGTGCTGCATAAAGCTGGCTGGAGCCACCATCCCCAACAACAATAGCAAAGCACCGCCACCCAACAACATCATCGTGGTGCGTGTACCCGCTTTGCGCTGTTCTTCGGCCTCGCGCGCAGCGATCTCTTCCGGTGTTTCCTCAACTTTTTTCGGTGCTGGCGCTTTGGGTGCCGCAGACGTGGCGACCGCTGGAGGCGGGAAAGTAACGTCGCCATCCTTGATCACGGTGCAGCCTCGGATCACGACATCTTCCATATTTACGTTCGGCACACCGTCTTTTTCCGGCGTTAAGTCGTCGAGCATATGGCGCAGATTCGTTCCATAAAGCTGACTCGATTGTGCGGCCATGCGGCTGGCCATATCGGTGTAACCAATAACGGTTACATCGTTATCCGTAACAATCCGCTCACCGGGGGATGTCAGGTCACAGTTGCCGCCCTGCTCTGCGGCCAAATCAACAATCACGGACCCCGGCTTCATGGCTTTGACCATATCCTCAAGCCAGAGTTTCGGCGCAGGTCGACCGGGGATCAATGCCGTGGTGATGACGATGTCCACGTCCGGTGCCTGTTCACTGAACAAGGCGAGTTGTTTCTCTCGAAATTCAGGGCTGGACGGTTTGGCGTAACCGCCCTCCGTACCCGCATCCTCATTGTCGAAGTCGAGGAACAGAAACTCTGCCCCCATTGACTCAATCTGTTCCGCGACCTCTGGACGAATATCGAAAGAGCGGACAATCGCCCCCATGCTGCGCGCAGCACCGATGGCCGCAAGACCCGCGACACCAGCCCCGATGACCAACACTTTCGCGGGCGGGACTTTGCCAGCGGCAGTCACTTGCCCTGTAAAGAACCGACCAAAGTTATTCGCGGCCTCAACCACCGCACGATACCCGGCAATATTGGCCATTGAAGATAGCGCATCGAGCTTTTGGGCGCGCGAAATGCGCGGAACTTGATCCATCGCCAAAACAGCCGCAGGTTTCTGCGCGCTGAGGTTTTTTACCAAGTCTTCGTTCTGCGCGGGCCAAAGAAAACTGATAAGCGTCTGGCCTTCGCCGAGCTTGCCTGCCTCAGAATCTGTGGGCTGGCGCACTTTCATTACGATGTCAGAAGATGCCCAAACGTCATCGACGATCTCGACACCCGCCTCGGAATAGGCAGCATCCGAAAAGTTCGCAGACTCGCCCGCGCCTTTTTCAATTTGAAGTTTATATCCGAGTTTCTGAATACGTCCGGCAGTTTCCGGCGTCAGCGCAACGCGCTTTTCGTCTTCTTCCAACTCATTTGGAACGCCAATCAATTGCGCCATATAGCACGTGTCTCCCTGTTACCGCCGCACCTCAATGCGCGCGTTCAATCGAAGCTATGTCTCAACCGTCGCAGGCGGGCGACGGCGTTCTTTATCCGCATAAATGCCAACACCGGTACTTTCGAACCAGCGCAAGAGAATCTCAATCAAGGCGTGAGCAATAAAGTTACCCTCTTGATGGTCATTGCATCACAATCTTGCAAGCACTTTTCTGCAATGCGCTGTCCTTATCCCATTTGAAATCCGAAAAGAGTTCATCACCGATAAAACTTACAAGCTGGTGTAGCTAAGCCAATTGAGACAACTTTCAAGCGATATTGGCCTCAGAATTAATGGGGCCGGGCGATGCTGCGCGCTTCGCAGAAACGAAATATCCCGATGCCTGCACCGTATTTTGCCAGTCATCGACACGGGAATCGAGTATCCGGTTGAACCGGCCACCAAAGCGCTTTTCAACTTTCCGCTTCCAGAACCGGAAGAAGTTCATACGTGCCGCCCATTTTCCGCGCAGCGGATACAACGTGACATCCTCCATATCCCGCAGCAAATGAGCAAGGCCGTCCCGACTGAGGCGTTGATAGTCCTGAAACTCCAAAGGACGATTGGCATGATAGCGCCACATCCACGGCACATACAAAAACAACTGTCCGCCAGGCCGCAGCGCATCCTGAAAGTTTTTCAATGCCGCGACAGGGTCGTAGACGTGTTCCAAAATCGCGAGAGCGATGACGGCATCGTATTTGCCGAGCATATCAGGAGGAAAGGGCGAGCAAGCATCACCCAAAATATCCGGGTAGTCTCCAAAATCATTGATATCGAGTGTTTCGACACGCCCTTCTAAGGCCGAGAGATGATCGCGCATCGACGCACCAACATCGAGGATTTGCGTTGCCGACGCGACCTGCTGCACAATTAAATCGCGCGAAAAATCCTCGTGCAAAAACCGCATGTCGATCTTGGCACGTAAGGTGATGTCGCGCTTTTCTCTCAGGATCGCGTCAACATCGTGAATTCTGCGCCGTTGGGGCGGGGGATTTGTCACTTAGCTCGACTTTTTCTTCGGTGGCATCAGGTCTGTGATCGTTCCATCAAACATCTCTGTGGCCATTGCGACGGTTTCAGACAGGGTCGGATGCGGGTGAATTGTCAGCGCAATATCATGCGCGTCCGCGCCCATCTCAATAGCAAGGCCTGCTTCGGCGATTAAATCTCCTGCTGACGTTCCGACAATCCCGGCACCAACAATCCGATTGGTTTCAGGATCAAACAAAACCTTGGTCATGCCTTCGTCCCGGCCATTCGCGAGCGAGCGCCCCGAAGCCGCCCAAGGGAAGACGCCCTTCTCGATCTTGATACCCTGTTCCTTGGCCTCAAGCTCGGTCAGCCCGACCCAAGCCACTTCGGGGTCAGTGTAAGCAACAGATGGGATCACCTTTGCATCAAAGGCCGACTTGTGTCCGGCGCAGATCTCCGCAGCGACCTTTGCCTCGTGGACAGCTTTATGCGCGAGCATAGGCTGTCCCACCAAATCACCAATCGCAAAGATATGCGGGACGTTCGTTCGCATGGTTTTATCGACAGCAATGAACCCGCGCTCATCAACCGCAACGCCTGCCGCCTCTGCATTCAGCTTGTCGCCATTCGGCGTGCGGCCCACGGCAACAAGAATACGGTCGTAAGTTTTACTAGAACTCTCACCGGCCTTATCTTCGAACGTGACTTTCAGGCCATTCTTTTGCGCCTTGACGTCCGTAACCTTTGTTTCGAGCAAAATGTCTTTGTATTTAGAACCGTTCACCTTGCGCCAGGGCCGAACAAGATCAGGATCGGCCCCCGCCATCAATCCGTCGAGTAACTCAACGACAGTAATCTCTGCGCCGAGCGCCTGATAAACCGTTGCCATCTCTAACCCGATGATCCCGCCTCCAATGACGAGCATTTTTTTCGGAATTTCCTCAAGTTCAAGTGCTCCAGTCGAATCCATTACGCGCGGATCGTCATGGGGGATAAAGGGCAGATGAACGGCTTCTGATCCCGCCGCGATGATTGCCTTATCGAAGCTAATAGTCTTTGCCCCATCCTTGCCCGCAACAGTCAGCATATGAGGACCGTCGAACTTCCCTTCGCCATGTACGACGGTGACCTTGCGAGCCTTTGCGAGACCAGAGAGACCACCGACGAGCTTACCCACGACATTTTCTTTCCAGTCGCGCAACTTTTTCAGATCAATTTTGGGCTTGGCAAATACGATGCCGTGGCCCTTCATCTCCTCGGTTTCTGAGATGACTTTGGCCGCGTGCAACAGCGCCTTTGAAGGAATACATCCTACATTGAGGCAGACACCGCCCAACATGTCCCAACGCTCGACAAGAACCACTTTCAGCCCTAAATCCGCTGCGCGAAATGCGGCAGTATACCCGCCCGGTCCAGCACCGATAACGACGACGTCAGCATGGATGTCGCCTTGTGCTTTGGCACCGCCAGCGACTGAATTTTCTTTCGGCACATTCGCGATTGGTGCGTTGGCCTTGGGCGCATCGGGTGCAGCCGCCGCAGCGGCTGTTTCCAAGGTCAAGATGACGCTTCCTTGCGAAACCTCATCGCCCTCTTTCACTTTCAACGCTTTGACAACACCGGCCTGCGGCGAGGGAACGTCCATCGCCGCCTTATCGCTTTCAAGCGTAACCAGCGGGTCTTCTACGCTGACGGTATCGCCCTCAGCGACGTGAATTTCAATAATCGGGACGCTGTCGAAGTCGCCAATATCAGGGACTTTGATGTCTTCAATTGCCATCGTTATTCCCTCACAGCAGCATGTTGCGAATATCAGTCATCGCCGTTTTCAATGTGACGCAAAAGCGCGCGGCAAGCGCACCATCAATCGCCCTGTGATCATAACTGAGCGACAACGGCAACATATTGCGGGGGACAAATTCTTCGCCGTTCCACTCAGGGGTCATTTTTGATCGCGACACGCCAAGAATGGCAACCTCTGGTGCGTTCACAATCGGCGTAAACGTCGTTCCACCAATTCCACCAAGCGAAGAGATCGTAAAGCTCGCACCCGTGATGTCACCAATCCCAAGTTTCCCGTCACGAGCCTTGGCGGATAATTCACCGAGTTCTTTCGAAATTTCAACGATACCTTTGCGATCCGCGTCCTTGATCACCGGAACAACCAGACCGTCCGGCGTATCCGCCGCGAAGCCGATATTGTAGTAGTGTTTGCGGATCAATTTGTCCCCATCAGGGTGCAGCGACGCATTCACCTTCCAGTGCTCACGAAGCGCGGCAACGCTGGCCTTAATGATAAACGACAGCAACGTGATGCGGTAGCCTTCGGTCTTGGCCTTCGTATCCATCTGTTTGCGGAATTTATCCGTCTCGGTGATGTCCGCCTCGTCATTATGCGTAACATGTGGGATGTTGAGCCAAGAGCGATGCAGAGCCGGACCGCTGATCTTTTGAATTCGGCTCATTTCGACTTCTTCGATTTCTCCGAACTTGGAAAAATCAATCGCAGGAACCGCCGGAATCCCTGCTCCGCCCGTCGCGGCAGCCGAACCGCCACCGCCAGATAGATGA
This sequence comes from uncultured Neomegalonema sp., assembly GCA_964549375.1. Classification (GTDB taxonomy): domain Bacteria; phylum Pseudomonadota; class Alphaproteobacteria; order Rhodobacterales; family Rhodobacteraceae; genus JAHDDY01. The sequence continues at coordinate 55,212 of CAZJWF010000003.1, read as the reverse complement.
CGTTTGAGATCGTCTTTGGTGATGCGGCCTTTCTCGCCGGTTCCCGTGACCTGATTCAGATCGACATCTAGTTCTCGTGCTGCGCGACGCACGGAAGGCGACGCATGGGCATTCGAGAAATCGGAAAAATCCGACTTGCCTGCGAGCGGATAAACTCGATCCGGGATGTCGACACCGGCCCCACCGGGTTGAGGTTGCGCGCCTCCGCTGGACATTGGCACAGTCGGTGGGGGCGCAGCCTTTGGCGCGGACGCCGTCTCAGGTGCCGGTGCGTGTTTTGGTTCTGGTTTCTCCGCCGGCGAAGCCTCCGCAGCAGCATCCGCATCGACCGTGAGAATCAACGAGCCTTGTTTGACTTCATCGCCAACGGCAACCTTGATTTCCTTTACCGTTCCCGCAACAGGAGACGGCACATCCATCGCCGCCTTGTCGCTTTCCAGCGTAATCAAGGGGTCTTCAGGGCTGATCACGTCACCAACCGAAATATGGATTTCAATGATTGGAACGGCGTCGAAATCGCCGATGTCAGGGACAGTCACATCAGTGGGCATTCTTGTTTCCCTCTCGTTGCCGTCTCGAAAAATACCGAGACCTTCTATGTCGAAGAAGACCCTGCACGTAACAGGGCAGCGATCACTTAGACCCGCATCGGGTTCGGTTTATCAATGTCGATTTCGTATTTCTTGATGGCTTTGGCCACCGTTTTGCTGTCGGATTTATTCTCATCCGCAAGAGCCTTGAGCGCGGCCACTGCGATGAACCGACGGTCCACCTCAAAGAAATCGCGCAGCTTGGCACGGAAGTCAGAGCGCCCATAGCCGTCGGTGCCCAGCACCTTGAAGGTGCCGGGAATAAACGCACGGATTTGATCCGCATAACTCCGCATGTAATCGGTCGATGCGATCACTGGATCGTCCCCTCGCGACTCGATACATTGGGTGATGTGCGGCACTTTCTGGTCTTCTAGGGGGTTGAGCATGTTGAACCGCTCGCAGTCGAGCGCATCGCGTCTCAATTCGGTAAAGCTGGTGACGCTCCATACATCGGCACCGATGCCAAAGTCTTTTTCCAACATCTCCGCCGCCGCGAGCGACTCGCGCAAGATGGCACCGGACCCCATAAGCTGAACTTTTGGTCCTTTTTTCTTCGTCGATTTACGAAGCAGATACATGCCCTTGCGGATGCCCTCTTCCGATCCTTCGGGCATATCCGGATGGCCGTAATTTTCGTTCATGACGGTCATGTAATAGAACACGTCTTCTTGTTCCTGCACCATGCGGCGCAGTCCATCTTGAACGATGACCGCAACTTCGAACTGGAAAGTCGGATCATAGGAGATGCAATTTGGGATCATCGCCGACATCAAATGGCTGTGGCCATCTTCGTGCTGTAAACCCTCGCCGTTCAGCGTGGTGCGCCCCGCCGTACCGCCGATCATGAAGCCCCGCGCACGCATGTCGCCTGCCGCCCAAGCAAGATCTCCAATGCGCTGGAAGCCAAACATCGAATAGTAAATGTAAAACGGAATCATCGGCACATTTGACGTCGAATAGGCCGTCGCCGCAGCAATCCAACTGGCCATTGCACCAGCCTCGTTAATGCCTTCCTGAAGCATTTGGCCGTCGGTGCTTTCCTTATAGTACATCAGTTGGTCAGCATCTTCCGGCGTGTAAAGCTGCCCCACCTGCGAGAAGATTCCGTATTGGCGGAACATTCCCTCCATCCCGAACGTCCGGCTTTCATCGGGAACAATCGGCACGACCCGCTTGCCAATAGTTTTGTCGCGCAGCAACGTATTGAGTGCGCGGACGAACGCCATCGTCGTGGAAATCTCGCGATCCCCTGACGATTTTAGCAGCGCACCGAATTTCTCAAGCGGCGGAATTTCGATGTTTTCGTCAGCCTTCTCTCGACGGTTCGGAAGATACCCGCCCAGCGCTTTGCGCCGTTCGTGGAGGTAATTATCTTCGGGGCTGCCTTTTTCGAATTTGATCAGCTTAAGATCCTTGATCTCTTTCGCGCTCAAATCGAGCGTAAACCGATCATGGAATTGTTGCAGGTCATCAACGCCCATCTTCTTTTGCTGGTGCGTGATATTCTGCGCCTCGCCGGCATTGCCCATGCCATAACCCTTCACGGTTTTGGCGAGGATCAGCGTGGGCTGCCCTTTATGTTGAACCGCCGCGTTATAGGCGGCAAAGACCTTGCGAGGATCGTGGCCACCGCGCGTCAACTTCCAGATTTTCGCATCATCCCAACCGGCAACCATCGCCGCCGTCTCAGGATAGCGTCCAAAGAAGTTTTCGCGAATATAGGTGCCGTCTTTGGACTTGAAATCCTGATATTCGCCGTCGACGCATTCTTCCATCAACTGACGTAGTTTGCCGCTGGAATCTTGGGCGAGCAGCTCGTCCCAGCCGGTTCCCCAAAGGCATTTGACAACATTCCAGCCTGCGCCCCGGAAGTCGCCCTCCAGCTCTTGCACGATTTTCCCATTTCCGCGGACAGGACCATCGAGCCGTTGGAGGTTGCAGTTAATCACGAAAATCAAGTTGTCGAGCTTTTCCCGGCCCGCGAGCGAAATCGCGCCGCGCGACTCAGGTTCATCCATTTCGCCGTCGCCCATGAAGGCCCAGACATGGCGGTTGCCGGTTTCAGCGAGACCACGACCTTGCAGATATTTCAGGAAGCGCGCCTGATAAATCGCCATCAGAGGACCAAGGCCCATCGAGACCGTCGGGAATTGCCAGTAATCGGGCATCAACCACGGGTGGGGATAGGAGCTGATCCCTTTCCCATCGGCTTCTTGGCGAAAATTGAGAATTTGATCTTCAGTTAAACGACCTTCAAGATACGACCGCGCGTAGATACCGGGAGACGAATGTCCCTGGATAAAAACCAGATCGCCGCCATGCCCCTCATGCTCCGCATTCCAGAAATGCATGAAGCCGGTATCGTAGAGCGTCGCGGCGGATTGGAAACTGGCGATGTGGCCGCCAAGTTCTGAACTTTCTTTGTTTGCCTTAAGCACCACCATCGCCGCATTCCAACGAATGGCCGAGCGGATGCTGCGTTCAAGGTCTCTGTCACCCGGATGCGTCGGCTGCTGGTCCGTCGGGATCGTGTTCACATAGGCCGTGTTGCGTGCAAACGGTACGTGCCCTCCGTTACGACGTGCAACGCCAACCGCAGCCTCCAGAAGGTCATCCGCACGACCGGACCCCTCAAACGCAATGACAGACTCAATCGCATCTTTCCATTCTTCGGTTTCTTGAGGATCGGGGTCGATACGATCGGACATAGCAAAACGTTCCTTTAGTGCATGTACCTTACGTAATATCGCCGCCGGCAAGCTGCGCAAGGGCTTCGATGGTTTTTAGGGCGAATAGCACGATTGTTATTCTTGACCCATCCTGATGGCCATAAAGTTACTTTGACGTGACGGAACAGCCCCGAAAATTTGTCTAAATTGCGTGGAGTTACACTCTAAGGTTATCCGGCAACGGTGCCTGACCGAATGCACTTGGGTTAGCTTGGTGGGCTTTTTCTTTGCATACAATCCAATCAGGCTCCGGGCGTTCTCGCCAAAATATGGAAAAGCAGGTTCCCTTGGGTAAATCTGGCCTGAGCAACCAGTCTCGCCGTATAAACCCCTATGGCAGAGACAAAACAAACATATGACGTTGTCATTGTTGGTGCCGGACTGTCTGGTCTGGTTGCAGCAACCGAGGCAACGGCGCGGGGACGTAGCGTACTGATCGTTGATCAAGAAGCTGAACGATCCCTTGGTGGACAGGCGTTCTGGTCGCTCGGTGGCCTTTTTATGATCGACACGCCAGAGCAACGGCGCATGGGGATCAAAGACAGCCGCGATCTCGCCGCTGCAGACTGGTTCGGTTCGGCACAGTTTGACCGCACTGAGGACGCCAATCCCAAGGCAGTAGCAGAAGCTTATCTCGATTTCGCCGCTGGAGAAATGCGGCAGTGGCTTTTGGGTCTAGGGATGCGCTGGTTCCCGGTCGTTGGATGGGCTGAACGCGGCGGCGCGTTGGCATCGGGGCACGGAAACTCCGTTCCGCGCTTTCATCTCACATGGGGAACCGGCCCCGGCATACTCGCACCGTTTGAAAAATTGGCGAGGCAAGCGCAAGCACAAGGCAAACTCACCTTCGCGTTTCGCCATCGCGTGACTGAACTGATGGCAAGCAATGGAGCCGTCACGGGGATCGCAGGGGATATTCTGGAACCGAGCAGCGCCGAACGAGGCCGCAGCAGCGGGCGCAGTGTGACAGGCGCATTTGAATTTAAGGCGGGCGCGGTGATCCTGAGCACGGGCGGGATCGGTGGAAATCATGACCGAGTGCGAGAGCAATGGCCAGTTGATCGGCTTGGCCCAGCGCCGAGTGAGATGATTTCGGGCGTCCCTGACTATGTGGACGGGCACATGCAAAGTATCGCCGAAGCGGCAGGCGCGGCCAGCATCAATGGCGACCGTATGTGGCATTATTGCGAGGGCGTGAAGAACTGGAACTCTCTGTGGCCCAATCACGGAATTCGTGTTCTACCGGGTCCAAGCTCAATGTGGTTCGACGCCCTTGGACAGCGAATGGAGGCTCCCTGCCTGCCGGGGTTCGATACGCTTTCGACGCTCAAACGCATTTTGGCGACCGGCCATTCGCATAGTTGGTTCATCCTCACTCAGAAGATTATCGAGAAGGAATTCGCGCTTTCCGGGTCGGAGCAAAACCCCGACCTAACGTCGGGAAAATGGCGTGCCGTCCTGAATGAACGGCTTGGCGCAGGTGCGACGAGCGCAGTCGAAGCCTTCAAAGAGCATGGCGAAGATTTTGTGGTCCGAGACACACTCGATGCGTTGGTTGAGGAGATGAACACCTTGACACCAGAGACGCCCATTTCGCTCGACCTGGTCCGCGCTCAGATCGAGGCACGAGATCGGCAATTAGACAATCCATTTTCTAAGGACGCGCAGATTATCGCCTTGCGGGGCGCGCGGGCCTATCGCGGCGACAAACTGATCCGTACCGCCAAACCACATAAGATTTTGGACAATAAAAACGGGCCACTAATCGCAGTGCGCTTGAATATCTTGACGCGCAAATCCTTGGGCGGGTTGCATACAGACATCACTGGTCAAGTGTTGGATAAGAACGGCGCTCCGCTTAATGGCTTATTTGCAGCGGGAGAAGTCGCGGGGTTCGGCGGCGGAGGGTATCATGGCTATAATGCTCTGGAAGGGACGTTTCTTGGCGGATGCCTGTTTTCCGGCCGCTGCGCAGGGCGCGCAGTTTAGAGCGCATCAGATCCCTCCTCAAAAAACCCGGCATTAGGCCGGGTTTTTTAACGTTCGCGCCACTGTCAATACCGGGCTATTTTGACGGCGTGAACAGCGTTAGGCGCGCTCAACGCACATCGCGACACCCATGCCGCCGCCGATGCAGAGCGTGGCGAGACCTTTCTTCGCGTCGCGGCGCTGCATCTCAAACAATAGCGTGTTGAGGATACGTGCGCCCGACGCACCAATCGGGTGACCGATGGCAATCGCACCGCCGTTGACGTTGACCTTATCGGTATCCCAACCAAGCTCTTTATTGACCGCACAGGCTTGGGCCGCAAAGGCTTCATTGGCTTCGATCAGGTCAAGGTCTTCTTTCTTCCAACCGGCTTTCTCTAGTGCCTTTTGCGAGGCAGAGATTGGTCCGGCGCCCATGATCGCCGGATCAAGGCCGGTGCTGGCCCAGCTTTTGATCGTCGCGAGAGGCTTGATGCCGCGTTTGTCGGCCTCTTCCTTGCTCATCAGCACAACCGCCGCTGCGCCATCATTGATGCCCGACGCATTCCCTGCTGTGACCGTACCGTCTTCTTTTTTGAAGACGGCCCGCAGCTTCGCAAGACTTTCAGCGGTAACGCCTTCTTTGATGTACTCGTCCGCTTCAACGACCGTATCACCCTTACGGCCTTTGATCGTCACGGGAACGATTTCATCCTTGAACTTGCCAGCCTTTTGCGCGGCTTCGGCTTTATTCTGAGAGGCCGCCGCGAAAGCGTCCTGCGTGTCGCGGGTGATTTGCCATTTCTCGGCGACGTTCTCGGCGGTGACGCCCATGTGATAACCGTGGAACGTATCCATCAGGCCATCCGACAGCATCGTGTCGAGCATCTTGGAATCGCCCATCTTCGTGCCATTCCGAAGGTGCATAACGTGCGGCGCTTGGGACATGCTCTCCTGTCCACCACATACCATGATGGTGTTATCGCCCATCGCGATGTGCTGATAACCGAGTGCCACGGCGCGCAAACCAGAACCGCAAAGCTGGTTCATTCCCCAGGCAGGGGTTTCATCACTGCAACCCGCATTTCGAGCCGCCTTACGCGCCGGGTTTTGGCCCGCACCGGCGCTGAGAATTTGGCCCATGATCACTTCATCAACGTCTTTGCCGTCCACTCCGGCGCGCTCCAGCGCACCGCGAATGGCGACTTCGCCGAGGTAATCCGCGCTCACACCAGAGAGCGACCCGTTGAACGAGCCGACCGGCGTGCGGGCGGCGGATGCGATAACAACTTCAGTCATATCTATCTTCCTTGTGCGCGATCAGATGAAGTATTGGCCGCCATTGGCGGTAAGCGTTGATCCAGTAATAAAGCTCGCGTCGTCAGAAACAAGGAAGGACACGCAACGGGCAATCTCTTCCGGCTCACCCAAGCGGCCAACAGGAATGTGCGGTAGAATATGCTTGTCGAGAACGTCTTGCGAAATTGCGCGCACCATTTCGGTTCCGATATAGCCGGGGCAAACCGCGTTGACCGTGATGCCCTTACGCGCGCCCTCTTGCGCCAGAGCTTTGGTGAATCCGAGATCACCAGCCTTGGCCGCAGAGTAGTTCGCTTGCCCCGCTTGACCCTTTTGACCGTTGATCGAAGAGATATTGACGATCCGCCCAAAACCGCGCTCGCGCATCCCTTCCCAGACGTTGCGGGTCATGTTGAATAGGCCGTTGAGGTTCGTGTTGATGACGGCTTGCCATTGCTCAAGACTCATCTTGTGGAAAGCGCCATCCTTCGTGATGCCAGCGTTGTTGATGAGGACTTCGACAGGTCCAAGATCAGCTTCGATTTGTTTGATACCAGCGGCGCAGGCGTCGAAATCAGCAACGTCCCATTTATAAACCGGGATGCCCGTTTCTTCCTTGAACGCGTTTGCCGCATCGTCATTGCCCGCGTAACTCGCTGCAACCGTGTACCCTTTTGCCTTCAGTGCCGTGCTAATTGCCGCGCCAATACCGCGTGTTCCGCCGGTTACAATCGCCACTCTGGACATAAACGAAGCTCCTTGCTTGATTTTGAGCAATAATGTTGCGCGACACCTATCGGCAATCCGTGCCTTGCGCTACCAAAGAATTTGCTGCACCGCAACATAAATCAAATAGCGGTTGATACCTAAGTCAGAAAATCCCGCAATTCAGAGATTTTGAGGACAATATACTAGTCATCGCATGTGCGAGAAGCGGAAGGTTTGGCCTGATTGCCGCTCGATGACGTCATTCGCAGATCGACATTGTCCCCGAGCGTTCTAAAATAGCTGCTTTCGGCAACATTCCCCCTCGGAGTTCTTTGAGATGCTGACCCCACAACAGCAAGAGTTCTTCGCCGCCGAAGGCTATCTCGTCGTCAACGATGTTTTCGACACGGCTGAGATCAAAACGGAATATGCCGAACTGCTTGATCGCCTATACGCCGTCTGGGAAAATGAGGGATTGGTAGGTAAAGCTGAAGGTTGGGAACCGCGTTTACTGGAGGCATACCGCGCCGGATGTGATTGGTTTCAACCGATGGATTGCTCACTGCCGGGTGACACGATCCATGTCGATACGCCAATGCATTTCGGGCCTGCGGTGTTCAACCTTATCACCGGCGAGAGAATGCTCGATCTCGTCGAAGACCTGATCGGACCAGAAATCACCTCCAACCCGATTCAGCACATTCGCATCAAGCCCCCGGCGACGGCTTTGTCGGGCGATGAGGTCCGGCCTCATGTCACCTCGACCGACTGGCATCAGGATCGCGCCGTCGCACTGGAAGAAGCCGACGAGACCAAGATGGTCACAGTCTGGTGCGCCATCACCGACGCGACGCCCGAAAACGGCTGCTTGCAAGTCGTGCCGTGCAGTCATAGAGGTGAGATGCTGCCGCATTGTCCCAAAACCCAGACCGGCATTGCGGATGGGTTTATCGACGAAGCAAAAGCCTCGCCTCTGCCTGTGCGCGCAGGTGGTGTAGTCATCTTTGATCCGTTGACGCCGCACGGCTCGCTCGTCAACCAGACCGACAAATTTCGTTGGTCCTTTGACATTCGCTATAATCGCACTGGCGAACCAACAGGCCGCTCCCATTTTCCGGAGTTCATCGCACGCAGTCGTACCAATCCGAGTAGCGAACTGAGAGACTGGCAAGCCATGCGGACGCTGTGGGAAGACGCCCGTACCCGTCTTGCTGTCGCACCGCATATTCCAATTCACCGCTGGACAAGCGACGCTCCGTTCTGCGCCTAAAGGTTCATCAATGACCGATACCGTTCGTCTCGATCCATCCGATACTGTCGTCACTGCCATTCGTCCGCTAGAAGTCGGTACGCCTGTCGAAAACACAATCGCGGCCGCGATGATTCCACGCGGGCACAAGATCGCAACCACCGTTATCAAAGAAGGCGAGGCAATCCGCAAATACGCTCAAGTGATCGGTTATGCGTCAGAAGACATCGCGGCGGGCGCGCATGTGCATACGCACAACGTCACGTTTCGGAATACGGACCTCGATTACGAATTTTCGACCGACTTGCGCCCCATCGCTCCCGCGACACAGACGGACACTTTCATGGGATTTCAGCGCGAGAATGGCCGCGTCGGAACGCGCAATTTCATAGCCGTTATCACGAGCGTAAATTGTTCTGCCACCGCCGCCCGCCAGATCGCCAGCGCGTTCGGCCCAGAAGAACTGTCAAATTTTCCCAATGTCGATGGCGTCACCGCTTTCGTTCACGGCACCGGCTGCGGCATGGCGGGAGATGGCGAAGGCTTTGAGGCTTTGCAGCGGGTCATGTGGGGCTATGCCCGCCATCCCAATATCGCTGGCGTGCTGATGGTCGGTCTGGGATGCGAAATGAACCAGATCGAGTGGTTGTTAGAGGCTTGGGGGATCAAGAATGGCCCGCTCTTTCATGCGATGAATATTCAGGACGTCGCGGGCCTGCGCCGAACCGTCGAGATCGGTGTCGAAAAGATCCGCGCCATGCTGCCGCTCGCCAACGCGTTCGAACGGACGCCATGCCCTGCGTCAGAACTGATGGTCGCGCTACAATGCGGAGGCTCGGACGCTTGGTCAGGGATCACCGCCAATCCTGCGCTTGGCCATGCCTGTGATTTGCTGGTCGCCCAAGGCGGGACGGGTGTATTGGCGGAGACGCCAGAGATTTACGGTGCCGAACATCTGCTCACCCGCCGCGCCGTGGATACAAAGACAGGAGAACGTCTGATCAGCCTGATCAAATGGTGGGAAGATTATACCACCCGCAACAAAGGCTCGATGGATAACAATCCCTCTCCCGGCAACAAAAAAGGCGGCCTAACGACGATTTTGGAAAAATCTCTCGGGGCCGCCGCCAAGGGAGGAACCAGCCCACTAACCGGAGTGTACAAATACGCCGAACCCATCACGGCGAAGGGTTTTACCTTCATGGATAGCCCCGGCTATGACCCCGCCAGTGTCACCGGGCAAATCGCAAGCGGATGTAATCTTGTCACCTTCACGACAGGACGAGGCTCCGCATTCGGCGCAAAACCAGCACCGTCACTTAAGATCGCAACGAACTCTGAAATGTATGGCCGAATGATTGAGGATATGGATGTGGACGCGGGGCGTATCCTTTCCGGCGAAGCAACCGTTGAACAGGTTGGGCGCGAAATCTACGATCACCTGCTGCGCGTTGCCTCCGGTGAGGAAACGAAATCGGAGGCGCAGGGCCTCGGAGACTATGAATTTGTACCCTGGCAGATTGGCGCTGTAATGTAATGCACACGCACGACTCGCGGGCCCGTTCAAGATCCAAAGGGAGCAGACAGAACCGCGTTCAATCGGTAACTTATGCAGCCAATCTGCGCGTCGCGCGAGCGATGACATCCTCTTCATCCGTCGGAATCTTAACCAACGCAACACGACTTTCGCGAGCGTGGAAATATTTATCGCCGCGCTCATTCGCAGAATGGTCGAGGTGAACTCCAAGCCAACCGAGGTCTGCGGCAATGCCAGCGCGGGTTTGCGCCGAATGTTCGCCAATCCCAGCGGTAAAGATCAACGCATCAAGGCCGCCGAGCGACGCCGCAAGCGACCCGATTTGTTGGCGCGCGCGATAACAGAAAAGATCAATGGCTTCGCGGGCATCAGCGCTATCATTCGCCTCAAGATCTTGCATGGAATTACTGACACCCGACACGCCCAGCAAACCCGATTTCCGATAGAGAAGTTCGTGAATTTCGGCGACGGTCATGCCTTCTTGTTCGGCCAAATGCAGCGCGACACCGGGGTCCAACGACCCGCACCGGCGGCCCATGATCAGACCATCGAGGGCCGTAAAGCCCATTGTGGTCGCGACCGATTGACGGCTCTGCATCGCGCACATGCTGGCCCCATTGCCGAGATGCGCGACGATGACTTTACCGTCAGCTCGCTCACCAAGGAGATCCGGCAGAATACTAGCGATAAAATCATAGCTGAGACCGTGAAATCCATATCGAATGATGCCATCATCGGTCAGCTCTCGCGGCAAACCAAACATCTGCGCCAAGCGAGGCTGAGTCCTGTGGAATGCAGTATCGAAACAAGCGACTTGGGGCAGATCGGGATAACGATCCGCAATCGCATCAATTGCCGCGAGGTTCATCGGCTGATGCAGCGGGGCAAGAGACGTAAGCGCCCGCATGGCCGTTAGGGTTTCTGGCGTCACCCGCGTATGGTCGGTGAAGGCTTGCCCGCCATGTACAACACGATGTCCGACGGCGACCGGATTCAGATCAGCGAAGTCGTCGTTGAGACATTGTAGCAGTCGAGAAATCAACCATTCATGCCGTGCATCAGGCGCGACATCATCCAGCGGCGCCTTAAAAATTACCCGTGCGCCGTCACGCTTGGCTTCGACGACAGGTTGATTGCCGATACCCGTAATCTTACCGCGCATAACGGCATCCACATTCGCATTGCCAGCAGGAAACAAGGCGAACTTGATGGACGAAGACCCGGAATTAATGGTGAGAATGACGTCCGTCATGGGCACTCCGGGTTGCAAAGAGCTGAAAAAGGACGCCCCGGACTTCTCTGGGGCTAACGCTTACTCCTTCGGCGTCTCGCCTTCGGCGGTAGGTGCCCCTCCGGCATTGCCGTCCTCGCCTTCCTCATCATCGCTTTGTTCTGCCAGACGCGCGACTGAGACGACGCGCTCCTCTTCGGCGGTACGGAGCATCCAAACACCGCCGGCACTGCGCGAGCGAACGGAGACACCTGAGACACCGCAGCGGATCGACTGTCCGGTATCTGTGACCAACATGCATTGATCGCCTTCTTCAACCGGGAAGGTCGCGACGATGTGGGTCGCACCGCCCTTTTTATTGGCCGAGAGAGCCATTGCGGTCACGCCCTGCCCGCCCCGCCGCATCGGGCGATATTCGTAGGATGAAGTTCGCTTGCCAATGCCGTTTTCAGCGACCGTGAGAATAAATTCTTCCTGTGCGCCCAACTCGATATAACGTTCCTGCGAGATTGCGGTATCTGCGACATCCTCGTCATCGTCGGACGGACCAGAGTCGTCATCGCCTGCCATCTGGCGACGCATCTTGAGATAAGCACGGGCTTCTTCGGTCGTGCGATCGACATTTTGAAGCACGCACATCGAGACGATCTCATCGCCCTCCGTCAGTTTCATGCCCCGCACGCCAGTGGAGTCGCGCCCCTTGAAGACACGAACTTCTGAATCGATAGGGAAGCGGATGGCTTTACCGAGTTTCGAGGACAGCAGGACATCGTTGTCCGGCGAGCAGATTTGCGCAGAGATGAGGCGCACGTCCTCTGGCAGTTTCATTGCGATCTTGCCATTGGCTTTGACATTGACGAAATCAGACAGCTCGTTCCGGCGGACTTGGCCGTCAGAGGTACAGAAGACAATCTGGAGATTGCTCCACTCTTCCTCAGGTGCATCCACAGGCATCATCGCCGCGATTGAAACCCCAGGCTCAATCGGCAACAAGTTGACCAGCGCCTTGCCCTTCGCGTTGCGGCCACCTTGCGGTAAACGCCATGTCTTGAGTTTGTAGACAATGCCGTCAGTCGTGAAAAACAGGACCGGCGTGAGCGTATTGGCCGAGAACAGGCGCGTGACGAAATCTTCGTCTTTTGTCGACATGCCCATCAGACCCTTGCCACCGCGTTTTTGCGAGCGGTATTCGGCCAGCGGCGTCCGCTTGACGTAGCCGGAATGCGTCGCAGTGACGACCATGTCTTCAGGCTCAATCAGGTCTTCGTCGTCGAAATCAGCAAGGCTTTCGACAATCTCCGTCCGGCGCGGCACAGCGAATTCGTCTTTTACCGCCGTCATTTCTTCAGAGATAATCGCCAAGATACGCTCACGAGACCCAAGAATATCGAGGAAGTCGATGATCTTTTCCGCGAGTTCTTTTAGCTCGTTCGTGATCTCTTCAACACCCAGAGCCGTCAGACGTTGCAAGCGCAAATCGAGGATGGCACGGGCCTGAATTTCCGAGAGGCGATAGCTGCCATCATCATTGATCGTATGAGTTGGATCGTCGATAAGCTTGATATACGGCGCGATTTCCGTGGCGGGCCAGTCTTTGCCCATCAGCTTTTCGCGGGCCTCGCCTGCATCCGCCGACCCTCGGATCAGCGCGACGACTTCGTCGATATTTTCGACGGCGACCGCAAGACCGCACAATATGTGCGCGCGCTCGCGAGCCTTATTCAGATCAAAGGCGGTGCGCCGGGCAATGACTTCTTCGCGGAAGGCAATGAAGCTGCTCAAGATGCGCTTCAGATCCATCTGCTCTGGACGGCCATTGTTCAGCGCCAGCATGTTTGCGCCAAAGCTGGTTTGCATTGGCGTGAAGCGGAACAATTGATTGAGGACAACTTCCGCCGTTGCGTCGCGTTTTAGTTCCACCACAAAGCGAACGCCGTGGCGGTTGGATTCGTCGCGGACATCGGCGACGCCTTCGACTTTTTTCTCTTTTACCAGCTCGTTAATCCGAGCCTCTAGCGTTCCCTTGTTCATCTGATAAGGGATCTCGGTCATGACGATCGCGTAGCGATCTTTGCGGATTTCTTCGATAGACGTCTTGGCGCGCATCATAATCGAGCCGCGCCCGTCCATATACGCTTTGCGCGCCCCGGATTGACCAAGCATCAAGCCACCCGTCGGAAAGTCTGGTCCAGGGATATATTCCATTAAATCGCTGACTTCGAGGTCAGGGTTATCAATCAGCGCCAGCGTGCCGTCGATGATCTCGCCTAGGTTATGAGGCGGGATGTTCGTCGCCATGCCAACCGCGATGCCTTGCGAGCCATTGACCAGCAGGTTCGGAAACCGTGCTGGCAAGACCATCGGTTCCTGAAATTCATTCGAGTAGTTCGGTTGAAAGTCGACGGTGTTTTTATCGAGGTCTTTGAGCAGTTCTTCGGCGACCTTCGCCATCCGAACTTCAGTATAGCGCATCGCGGCAGGGTTATCGCCGTCCATCGAGCCGAAGTTGCCCTGCCCGTCTGCAAGCATGACGGACATCGAGAAGTCTTGCGCCATGCGGACCATCGCGTCGTAGATCGCGGTATCACCATGCGGGTGATACTTACCCATGACATCACCAACGAGACGCGCCGATTTTTTGTAGGGTTTGTTGTAGTCGTAACCACCCTCGCTCATGCCAAACAGTATGCGGCGGTGAACAGGCTTCAAGCCGTCGCGCAGATCGGGAATCGCACGCGAGACAATCACGCTCATCGAATAGTCGAGGAACGAGGTCTTCATTTCTTCTTCGACCGAAATACTGGGGCCGTCGAATTGTGGGCGCTCTGGCGGGGTATCCGAAGGGGTATCTTCGGGTGGGTCTTGCTCGTCGCTCAAAAGAACTCTCCGTGGCCGTTCAGGGGCCTCAACTTTTCTTGATTTTTATAGGCTGGAGAGCCGATTTGAGCAAGCGTTGCGGGGCGATTTTCGGCCCTAATACCCGATATTTAGGGGGATTTCGGATGGGGTGGCCTTTGCCTGCTCAAACCATCCGTCAACGGAGCGAAAAACCGTGCAATTCCTGCAAAACTATCCCGCCAGCTCCGCCTTATGCGCCTCGGCGAGTTTGGCCATGCTGTTGAAGGTGAAATCGACCTTTGGCATGTCGCCGGGGTTCATGGTCGCGCCGAAGCCTTCTTGGGCGTGACGGCGGTAGATCCAGCAGTTGGCGAGGCTATGGCGATTAGCGGGTCCATGATCGTGGAACATGCTCTCCGCCGTGTGCAGGATGTGTTGTTTGCAGATGCCGAGGCGGGTCAGATTTGTCAGCATGTAGTCGAAGTTGGCGTCTGACGGTTTGTACGCGCCAACGTCTTCGGCGGTGTAGACGCCATCGAAGGTGACGCCGAGTTTGGTGTTGCTGTGCGAGAAGCTGGCATTGTCGACATTCGACAAGACGATCAGTTTGTAGTGTTGTTTGAGATAGGCGAGGGCCTCGGCACTGTCGGGGAAGGCGGGCCAGTGTTCGACAGATGCTCCGTAGGTCAGGCACTCGGCCCAAGTGACCTCGACATTCCATTCTTCGGCGAGGCGGCGATAGGTTGTCGCCAATAGCTGCGAATAGATTTTGCCGGGGGTTTGCGCCTGCGTGGTGGATTCGTGGAAGGCATGGGCCTCTAGAATTTGGTCACGGGTCAGCGCGTGACCGACGCGGTCGGTCAGGGGTTTTAGACCCGCGACCATACCACTCTCCCAGTCGATCAGCGTGCCATAAACATCGAAGGTAAGTGCTTTGAAGTCGGTGAGTTTCATGGCCTGTATCCTAGGGGCGTGGAGATGCTTGGGGGCATTGCCCTAATATTGCGAGATGCCCCCTCTCCCTATCAAAACGCCGGTTCGGGTCAAAGCCTCTATCGGGCGTGCCGCCCTATGTGTCTTGGGCTGCTTCGTTTCAGCGTGTTCCGGTTCGTGTGCTTATCGGTGCCTCAGCCACGATTGGCGGTATCATCCTGCCTCTACGATTTCTCTCATAGCGGTGAGGAATTGGCTCACTTCGCCAATCGTGTTGTAGTGACACATGCTCACGCGGATGCAATCGGGGCGGCCCAAGGGGTCTAGGATGTTGCCGGAGTAGTGGTCAGCTTTGCGGATGTGGGTGCGAATGCCTCGGTCGCTGAGGGCTTTAATAACCTCGCCTGTCTCGCGGCCCTCCACCCAACAAGCGACCAAACCTTCACGGCGGGGATTGTCGAGGCCACCGATGATTTTGACCTGCTCCATCTCGGCGAGACCCTTGAGGTTGCCGGTGCCGTGTAGCATGGCGTTCGTCAAGGATTGTTCGTGGTCATGGATGGCTTTGCCCGCCGCTTCGAACCTTGCACGCGGGTCTGTCTCGTCGGAGACCTCGCCGCCGAGCCAATCGAAATAGTTCACGACATCGGCCAGCGTCGCATACGCTCCGGTGTCGCGGGTTCCGAGTTCCCAGTTGCCTTCCGGTCCGCCGATCAAGCTGTCATGCGGCAGCGCGCTGAGGCGGTCAGAAATCCATGCGATGCCATAGCCGTGGCGCGAGAAAACTTTGTACGGCGAGATCGCATAGCCGTCGACGCCATAGCTGTCGATGTCGAGTTGACCATGCGCGGCGTGTTGGATGCCGTCGACGATGATGTAACACTCAGGCGCAACGGCTCTGATGGCCTGAGCGATCGCTGCCAGATCGACGCCCATTCCCGTCACCGGCGAGGTGTGGAGAATGGTCGCGACGCGAGTGTCGGAGCGAACAAGGGCCGCATAGTCTTCGGCTTCGACCGCGCCGGTCTCGTTGTCGTGTACGACAGAGATATATTCTTTATCCGCTATCTTGGCCCAGCGCTGCGCGGCGCTGCGTGAAGCCGGGTGCTCTAACGTCGTCCCGATGACCGAGCCGCCTTTTGGCGATTCAATGATCGCATTAGAGATCATGCGAAACAGCAGTTCCGTGCCGCTCTCGCCAACGAAGATTTGGCCTTCTTTGGCGTTGAGGAAGGTCATCGTCGCGGCTTTGGCCTCGGCGATGGTTTTGACGAGGTCGTGCGACATGGCATTATCGCGACCCTGATTGTCAGGGATCGCGGCGTATTTCGCAGAGGTCTCGACTACCGATTTAAGGGTGAGCGCCCCACCCGCATTCTCGAAAAAGATACGTTCGCCCTGCACTGGACAGGTATCTACATGAGCAAAGCGGTCGCGGATTTCATCCATCAGGCCGGGGCGAATATCTAGCATGGGGCGTTCCTCTGTCAGCGTTCCTGACGTGGTACTGCGGGGCAGAATTTGGTGCAAATGAAAGGCGAGACGTTTATTCGCGCTTATGCCCGTCGAGATCACGTTCGGATTTGTCCGAACGGGCTTTCGACAAATCTACTGCTGCCTTGCTTAACCCATGAGACAGCGCATTGGCGTCCGCCTCTTTCGCTTTGTCTTCGCGGGCCTTGCGTTTACGCGCTTGGCGGAGGTTAACGACTTTTCCGGTCATGACAGCCTCTTGCTAAAATATGCGCGTTGAAACCCATCTTCCTCCGCACGTCGCACCTCGTCGTATCCAAGTCGAGGATAGAACGAGAGCGCTCCGTTCATGGCGACATTGGTATACAGTTCAACGATGACGCGACCCGCAGCCATTGCGCGCCGCTCCGTATCAGCCATCAAAGCAGCGCCAATCCCAAGCCCTTGAGCCTCTGAACTAATTGCGAGGTTTTCGACGTGCCATGCGCTCTTCGTCGGATAAGAGACGCAATACCCAACGACACCATCGTCTCCTTCGGCAACGACGACTAATCCGTCGGTAATCTGAGTAAAAAAGTCCGCAACCATTGGCGCTGGCTCCTTCCCAATCGTCACAATGAAAGGCTCGAACGCTTCATTCGCGATACGTTGGATGGAAATCAGATCATCGACGGTTGCAGCGCGGATCACTTCGGCCCCAGCATGTCTTTGGGCTGGACCACACGGTCGAACGTCTTCTCGTCGACAAATCCCAGTTTGATGGCTTCTTCTTTGAGAGTGGTTTTGTTTTTATGCGCAGTTTTGGCGACCTTCGTGGCGTTGTCATAGCCAATTTCAGGGGCCAGCGCCGTCACGAGCATCAGGCTTTCCCACATCAGCTTTGAGATACGATCCTCGTCGGCTTGCAAACCGGAAATACAGTTGTCAGTAAACGCCGTCGCCGCATCGCCAAGCAATTGCATAGATTGCAGCAGGTTATAGACCATCATCGGTTTATAAACGTTCAGCTCGAAATGCCCTTGGGAACCGGCAAAACCAATCGCCGCATCGTTGCCCATGACTTGCGCGCAAACTTGGGTCAGTGCCTCGCACTGTGTCGGATTGACCTTGCCCGGCATGATCGAGCTGCCTGGTTCGTTCTCTGGCAGGATCAATTCACCCAAACCGCACCGCGGGCCAGAGCCGAGCAAGCGCACATCGTTTGCGATTTTGAACAGACTCGCCGCAACGGTCTTCAATGCGCCCGACATTTCGACAATCGCATCGTGCGCGGCCAGTGCTTCGAACTTGTTGGGCGCAGTTTTGAACGGCAGGCCAGTGATTTTCGCGGCATGGGCCGCAAAGACTTTGTCGAAGCCTTTTTTGGTGTTCAGGCCCGTGCCGACTGCCGTGCCGCCCTGAGCAAGCGGATAGACGTTTTTCAGCGCCGTGTTAATCCGCGCGATGCCTTGCTTGACCTGAAACGCATAGCCGCCGAATTCCTGCCCTAGTGTCATGGGCGTCGCGTCTTGCGTATGCGTTCGCCCGATCTTGATGATCTTTGCAAACGCCTTTTCCTTGGCCACAAGTGCCTTATGCAATGCTTCTAATCCCGGAAGGGTCACGTCACGCGCCATCATCGCCGTGCCGATATGCATTGCCGTTGGGAAAGTATCATTTGAGGATTGGGACATGTTGACGTGATCGTTCGGGTGAACCGGCGTCTTCGAACCAATTTCCCCGCCCAAAATCTCAATGGCACGGTTGGCGATTACTTCGTTAGCGTTCATGTTTGACTGGGTGCCTGAACCGGTTTGCCAAACAACGAGCGGGAAGTTGTCGTCCAGCTTGCCCTTAACAACCTCATCCGCAGCCTTCACAATGGCCTTGCCAAGCTTTTTGCTCAGCTTGCCTTGTTCCATATTGGTCATTGCAGCGGATTGTTTGATCACACCCAATGCGCGAACGATGGCGACGGGTTGTTTTTCCCACCCAATCGGAAAATTCATGATCGAACGCTGGGTCTGAGCTCCCCAATATTTATCAGCGGGGACTTTGAGCGGTCCGAACGAGTCGGTTTCAGTGCGCGTTTTTGTCATGGGAGTCTCTCTGCATGGGGTTTTCCGGCGTATATAGCGCCGGAATCAGCAGGAGGCTACTTCTTGCGAAAGGCGTCGAGACTTACGACGGTTGTTTCCGATGGTTCAGTGGACTCGTCGCTGCCCTGTGATTCTTCCGACGGGACTTCTGTTTCGGCGTCGTCCATTGCGTCGCCGACAGCGGCAGGAACAGGCATCTCTTCTTGGTCTAGACCACCGGGCGGGATGTCGAGTTGGAAATTTACGCTCGGATCAGCAAAAGTCTTCACCGCTGCAAACGGCACCACAAGCGTTACGGGACGATCACTAAAACTCAACCCGATGGAGAAACGATCCGGCATGACCGCCAAATCCCAAAACTCGTGCTGAACAACAATGGTCATCTCTTCGGGGTATTTTTCCAGCAACCAATCGGGCATGACAACGCCGCGAAGATTAGTCCGGAACGTAACGTAGAAGTGTTGGTCACTGATCAATCCATGCTCCGCCGCATGGGTCAGCGATTCCGACATTACCCCTCTGAGGGCTTTTCGGGTCAGGTCCAGATAATCAATTGGCTCAACGGTCATCGCAACTCTCACTCACCAACTGGGGGCACTCTAGCGTAAATCCCCGTGGGAAAAAGTGATTTTTGCTTCATATCCAGACCAAATGATCGGGTCGCGCGCTCATTGCTATGTTCAGGAAGTGAAGGCTTCTGTTGCCAGGTGCCTCCGAACCCCGCTCTAGCCGGCTAGGGCAAGAGACTAAGTTCCAGTGTTAGGCACTGCTTACGCAGCGACTGCTACCGGAGCACTATTGTCATTTGCAATTGTGCGAACGGCCCGATAACGGCGGAACCATGCCGAGTAAAAGCTAACGCCTTTGAACGTCCGTCGATCCTATTTCGACCCCATCTGCCGTCAAATGAACGGAGTGTTGGTGGAGTCGCCGGGTACCGCCCCCGGGTCCGAGCCGCCTATTACACGCGCGTTTATCACCATAGCTGCCTTGCGACAGCACAATGAATATAGGCAACGCGGCTTAAAAAGGGAAGAACAACTGGCAAGAATGATTGGGAAATTTGTTACCGTCGGATCGAGAAATTGCGATTTCTTTCTTAAGTAGAAATCGAGCTGAAAATCCAATAATATTTTGATTTATTTTATAAAATCGGAAAACAAACCTAATCAGGCCTTGAGACGGTATCCTGTCCGGAAAATCCACCAGACGACCCCAAGCGCCAGTGCCAAAAACACGGCTATCGCGATGACACTCGCAGCAATGGGGACATCAGAAATACCGTAAAAACTCCAGCGAAAACCACTCACGAGGTAAACGACCGGGTTGAACAATGTCACAGTCTGCCAAAACGGCGGCAACATTGATATCGAATAGAAACTACCCCCCAAAAACACCAGGGGAGTGATGATCAACAGCGGAACGATTTGTAATTGTTCGAAATTTTTCGCGACAATACCGATAATAAATCCCAGCAAACAAAACGAGATGGCAGTCAGGACCAAAAACACAATCATCCAGACCGGATGTTGCACCTCAAACTGGACGAACAACCCGGCGGTCGCGAGAATAATAAAGCCCAAAATCAATGATTTTGTCGCCGCCGCGCCCACATATCCGAGCACTACCTCGAATGGCGAGATCGGTGCGGATAATAATTCATAGATCGTGCCAGTGAATTTAGGGAAGAAAATGCCAAACGAGGCATTCGAGACACTCTGTGTCAGCAGGGTCAGCATGATCAATCCCGGCACCAGAAAAGAGCCGTAAGAAACGCCGTCAATCTCCGCGATGCGCGAGCCAATTGCGGAGCCAAAAACGATAAAATAGAGCGATGTCGAGATAACCGGCGACACGACGCTTTGGAAAATCGTCCTTATAGTTCTCGACATTTCGTATTTGTAGATGGCTGCGACAGCGGGCCAGTTCATGCGTCCTCTCCCACCAGTTCGACAAAGATGTCTTCGAGCGATGATTGCCGCGTCTGGAGATCGCGATAACGGATATCCGCTTGGGCCAAGGCCGCCATCAACCGCGTAATTCCGGTTCGTTCTGCAGTTCCATCATAGGAAAACACGAGCCGATTTCCCTTGCCGGCCAAAGCGAGATCATACTCAGACAAGGCGTCCGGGATCACCTCCAAAGGGCGTTGCAAATCCAGAGTGAGCTGTTTGCGACCCAACTTCTGCATCAGGGTTGCTTTTTCCTCGACTAAAATAATTTCGCCTTTGTTGATAACGGCGACCCGATCAGCAATGGCCTCGGCCTCTTCGATGTAGTGAGTTGTGAGAATAATTGTGGTCCCCTGCTGGCGTAGGCCTTCGACAACTTCCCACATACTTTTGCGTAGCTCGACATCTACGCCCGCGGTTGGCTCGTCCAAGAACAGGATTTCAGGTTCATGAGACAGTGCTTTGGCGATCAGAACCCGCCGCTTCATGCCTCCCGACAGCGTCCGCATTTCATTGTTTCGCTTATCCCACAACGACAGCGACCGGAGCACTTTTTCCAGATAGGCTGCATTTGGGCGCTTTCCGAACATGCCCCTGCTGAGGCTGATGGTGCTCCAGACGGTTTCGAACGCATCCGTGGTCAATTCTTGAGGGACCAGACCAATCATCGCGCGCGTTTTACGGTAATCGGCAACAATATCGTATCCCCCGACCGTCACACGGCCAGAGGTCGGATTTACGATACCGCAGATGATGGCGATCATCGTGGTCTTGCCTGCGCCATTCGGCCCAAGAAGCGCAAGGATTTCACCCTTTTTCACGTCGAGATTGACGCCTTTCAGCGCGGTAAACCCTCCGTCGTAGTTTTTCGTCAGATCGGAGATGGAAATGAGGGAAGACATCACGCACCTGATTACCGCGAACGGACAGGGTCTATCGCAAGCGGAGGCCGCGGCCAAACTTTTCCGCTTGCACTGCGGCGGGCGTTTGCGCCAACAGAAACAAGTTTTAGATGGCCGCAGCGCCACCCTTGAAAAGACCGCCCTGCTAAAGAGTGCTTCCGTGAACAAGCCGGACATTTCCTATCAAACGCTGCTGGCGCAACTCCAATCGCTCGCCGAACAGTCCCTCTCTTTGTGGGATATTCCCATGGGCGCGGTCCTACGGCTGATCAATGTGTCTGAGAACGTGACCTATCTTGTCGAAGCGCCAGAGGGGTATATGGCTGTGTTGCGGGTTCATCGCGAGAACTATCACACCAAACGCGCCATCGAATGCGAGCTGGGGTGGATTGATGCCCTCGGTTCGGACGGTGTCGTCGCGACCCCGCGCTATCTTACCGGGCGCAACGGGGAAGCGATTCAACAAGCCACGCTCCACGGCCTAGACGCGCCGAGACACCTCGTTCTTTTCGAGTACGTTGCGGGCGCAGCACCAGATGAAAGCGGTGATCTGACGGGCGGATTCAAGGAACTGGGGGCTATTGCAGCCCGCTGTCATCAGCACACCCTCAACTGGCAACGCCCTGCCCCGTTTGAACGACTGGTCTGGGATGTCGATGCGGTCTTTGGTCCGTCGCCGACTTGGGGAAACTGGCGCGATGCGCCGAATGTCACAACAGAAATCCGTGCAATTCTTGAAGCGGTCGAGCAAAAGATTCGCGTGCGGCTGGCGACATATGGACAACCGCCGCACCGCTACAACCTGATCCACGCCGATATGCGCCTCGCAAACCTGCTGGTCAGCGATGAAGAAACGCGCTTGATCGATTTTGATGACTGCGGGATGGGCTGGCTGATGTACGACTTTGCCGCCGCAATCAGTTTTATTGAAGACGATCCGCGGATCCCGGCACTTAAAGAAGCGTGGCTGGGTGGCTATCGTACCGTCCGGGATTTGGACACCGAAGACATCGCTGAGATTGATACATTCGTTATGCTTCGAAGGATGGCCTTACTCGCATGGATTGGCAGCCATATCGAAGCGCCTGAACCCCAAAAATACGCCCCGACCTTCGCCGAGGCGACGGCTCACCTTGGAGAAAGGTTCCTTATTGCGGGGTAAGACAGGAGTTTGAATCTCTCATTTGGGGGGGGTAAAATCCTACTTCCCCAATTGAGATTCTTCTGCCAACGATACCGCGTTCACAACGCATCAGACGGAGCTGCGCCCATGACCAATTTCACGAAAGCCGCCATCATTGGAGGCGGCGTTATTGGAGGCGGTTGGGTTGCACGGTTTGCGCTGAATGGGATCGATGTTTCCGTCTTTGACCCCGACCCAGAAGCACCGCGCAAGATCGGCGAAGTCTATGCCAATGCAGAGCGCGCGATGCGGACGATGTGTGTCGCGCCGTTGCCCACCCCTGGTAAAATTACTTACGCGTCTTCTATCGCCGAGGCGGTCGAAGGCGTTCAATGGATTCAGGAGAGTGTTTCCGAAGTTCTGGCACTCAAGCACAAGGTCTATGCTGAAATTCAGGCGGCCGCGCCTGATACGCTTCTGGGATCCTCAACATCCGGCTTTAAGCCGTCGGAATTGCAACAAGGTGCGGTCAATCCCGCCTCAATCCTTGTCGCGCATCCCTTCAATCCGGTGTACCTGCTGCCGCTGGTCGAGTTGGTGCCATCACCCGCAACCTCGCCCGAAACATTGGCCTTCGCCGAGGCTGCACTGCCACCCCTTGGCATGAAACCGCTAGTGGTCCGCAAGGAAATCGACGCGCATATCGCCGACCGTTTCCTAGAAGCAGTCTGGCGCGAGGCGCTGTGGCTGGTGAAAGACGGCATCGCCACTACGGAAGAAATCGACGATGCTATTCGTTTTGGCTTTGGTCTGCGCTGGGCGCAAATGGGTCTATTCGAGACCTATCGCGTAGCGGGTGGCGAGGCGGGCATGAAACACTTCATGGCGCAGTTCGGCCCATGCCTCACATTCCCTTGGACCAAACTGATGGATGTGCCGGAATTCACGGACGAGCTGGTCGATCTGATCGCAGGGCAATCCGACGCGCAATCGGGTCACCACTCGATCCGCGAACTGGAGCGCATCCGTGACGACAATCTCGTCGGCATCCTGCAAGCGCTGAAAGCGAAACCGTGGGGTGCAGGCGAGACGCTGGCCGCGTATGAAAAACAGCTTCGCGAAGCCTCTTTCGGCGGCGGAGACGTTCAGCGAGACCTTACAAAGCCGCTGCCACTTCATACGGCGCGCGTGTTGCCGGAATGGGTCGATTACAACGGCCATATGACCGAGTTCCGATACCTTCACGTCTTTGGTGATGCAACGGATGCCTTCCTGACGCATATCGGCATGGATAGCGAATACATGGCAAAGGATCGGTCAATCTATACCGTCGAGAGTCATATCCGACACATTCAAGAAGTTGCCGCCGGAAAGCCGCTGGCACTTGAGACGCAACTTTTGGGCTATGACGAAAAGCGCGTGCGCCTGTGTCATGTCATGCGCGAAGCCGAAACCGGCGAGGTTTTGGCCACTGGAGAGCACATGATGTTAAGCGTTGATACTAAAGCGGGCCGCGCGACCCCGCTGGAAGATCCTGTCCCCGGACGCCTCGCCGAAATATGGGACGGCGGGCACAAAGACCTCGCCGCCCCGGATTTTGCGGGCCGCGCCATTCGGGAAATCTAGCGCCGCCGCATAACGAGACGGTGTTAATCTGAGGCGCTAAACCGCCTCGGCATACTCCCCGCGTGCGGGATAGTTTTTACCGATGGCAAAATCGAGTGCCTTGAGCAGTTCAGAGAAATGCGGACGCACGAACGGCATGGTCTGGACCGATCCATAATAGAGCGTCTGTTCTGGCGTGACCATGAACAGCCCCGGTTCTGAGAACAGGGCAGGTTCTTCAATGCCAATGGACGTCGTTCCGATCCCGGCAGAGATGTAAAGCCCCCACTCCTTCGCTGAATTCAGCGACAGCCCATATCCGACGCGCAAATCCTTTGTACCAACTTTCTCAGCCATGTCTTTCGCGCGATCTTCGGTGTCCGAGCTGACCGCAATTGTCGAAACGCCGCGCTCGGCGAATTCAGCGGACAGTTTCTCTAATTCACCCATATATGTCGCACAAATCGGACAATGCAGACCGCGATAGAAACAAATAACGGTTCCCCGCTCGGAATTCTCGCTTTCGAGGTCGAAACGACCGCCGCCGACAAGATCTACTGAGAGAGATGGGGTCTTCTTTCGCGGCATTAACATCAAAACAGCCTTTCAAAATTTGGACATGAACGTGACCCATTCACATATATCTTCGCTTGAACAATGTTCCAGTTGAGAGGACAAGCCTCTCAAAACCGTTACCGAAGGATCGCCCGCTATGTTTCGCCCTCTCATTCTTGCCGCCGCCCTGATCGCAACGCCTGTTTTTGCAGATGAGGACAAAGGCCGGATCGTGATGACAGGTACCGCCAGCGTCAGTGCTACGCCCGACGAAGCGGTTGTTACCGCTGGCGTGCTGAGCAAAGCCGAAAGCGCGCGCGCGGCATTGTCGGCGAATACCAAGCGGATGAAGCAAGTCTTTGCAGCGCTGAAAGACCTCGACATCGAAGATCGGAACATCACGACGTCCAGCTTCAATATCTCGCCAAACTGGGAACACGGGTCAAGTGGATCACGGCAACGCGGCTATCAGGTCAGTAATCAGGTCACGGTACGCCTAAACGATGTGACTTTTGTCGGCGCTGCACTCGACACCTTAGTTCGTGCCGGAGCCAATCAAGCAGGCGGAGTGCGGTTTATCGTAAAGAACCGCGACGAGTTACTCGACAGCGCGCGGACCGAGGCGGTGGAAAAAGCGAAAGATCGAGCAATGCTCTACGCGGAGGCAGCAGGAGTGAAACTCGGCAAGATCATCGAGATCACTGAGGGTGGCTCTGGCAGAGGGCCACAGCCAGTCTTCGCAGGCCGCGACGCCTCAATGGAGGCGGCACCGATTTCCGCAGGAGAACAAGACCTATCGGTATCCGTCACAATCACCTGGGCGTTGAAAGAGTAGTCAGAGAAATTCCGACGTGATTTCGTCGTTTCCGGCATTGACGGGGCGGCGCGAACTGGTCTCTCTGTCCCGGCAACAGAGAGGAGCCGCGCGATGAATTTCGGTCTAACAGAAGAGCAGGAGATGATTGTCTCCACCGTTCGGCGGTTCGTTGAGGAAGAAATTTATCCGCACGAAGACCTCGTTGATCGCACCGGCGACGTGCCGGAAGAGATCGCGGCGCAGATCAAACAAAAGACGATGGATTTGGGCTTTTACGCCTGTAATTTCCCCGAAGAAGTCGGCGGTGCCGGCCTAGCGCATTTGGAATTCGCGCTGGTCGAGCGTGAACTGGGGCGCGGGTCGATGGCGCTCAATCACTTCTTTGGCCGTCCACAAAATATCCTCATGGCCTGCGAAGGTGAGCAACGCGAGCGATATCTTTTGCCCGCCGTTCGGGGCGAGCGGATGGACGCGCTCGCCATGACTGAACCTGATGCGGGCAGCGATGTGCGCGGCATGAAATGTTTCGCCAAACGCGATGGCGGGGATTGGGTGGTCAACGGCACCAAGCATTTTATCTCTGGCGCGGATCATGCAGATTTCATCATCGTCTTTATCGCAACCGGCGAGGATGACACTCCGAAAGGGCCAAAAAAACGGATCACGGCCTTCCTCGTGGATCGCGGCACTCCGGGTTTTGAAATCGCACCGGGTTATGAGAGCGTTTCCCATCGCGGCTACAAAAATATGATTTTGCGGTTTGATAATTGCCGTTTGCCAAATTCTCAGGTGCTCGGTGAAGTCGATGGCGGCTTTGCTGTGATGAATGAATGGCTCTATGCGACGCGGATTACCGTAGCGACAATGGCGGTGGGGCGTGCGCGGCGAGTCTTTGACTATGCGCTGAACTATGCAGCTGAACGTAAGCAGTTCGGCCAACAGATTGGCAAATTTCAAGGTGTGTCATTCAAGTTGGCGGATATGATCACGGAGATTGATGCGGCGGATTGGCTGACGCTTTCCAGCGCGTGGCGGCTCGATCAAGGTTTACCGGCCAACCGCGAGATCGCTTCGGCAAAAGTCTACGCCTCCGAAATGCTGGCGCGTGTGACCGATGAAGCAATCGCGATTTATGGCGGCATGGGCCTTATGAATGATCTACCGCTGGAGCGGTTCTGGCGCGATGCGCGCGTAGAGCGAATTTGGGACGGCACGTCAGAAATTCAGCGACACATTATTAGCCGCGAGTTGTTGCGGCCTTTGGGGGGATAGCGGACAACATTGATGTCGCTCCGCATAATTTCTGTCAGTCGTAGATCACAAAATTTCCGCTCTTTACGAGTTTGTAAGTCGGTTCGATACTCTCGCCGTATTCTGCCTTCAATGTCTTGTCTGTAAGTACGCAGTTTACCTCACCATAGGGACCGCCACCTGAGCACCTCGACCACCGGTCGGAATTTTCTGCGATGACCTTTGTGTTCTGATTGAGTGTGTCTTCAGCGTCGAGCGGCCCTCTGTTGCCGGGACCTGGTCGAGATTGACGCGGGTTCAGCGATTTTGGCATGCATCGGGACGCAGTTGTGCTCTCAACTAGCGGATCGGCGCTGCACATGAACCAGGCGGCCCATGTTGTAGGCGATGTTTGCCAGACCAATCTTCGTCTTGGTCCGGGCAATGCCGATGCTTCTGACGGTCAAGCCAAAGATGTTCTTCTGAGTTGCATAAACATGCTCGATGGGTGCGCGATGCTTTGACTGGGTGTTGTTACCACGCCTGATGTGTTCTGGCATGGGACGGCCCTTGGGTTTGCGGTGATGGACGTGGCGGGTGAAGCCTTGCTTGTCGATGAAAGCCTCGTTCTTCTTTGAGCGATAAGCGCTATCTGCCCACACACCAGAGCTCGTGTTCAACTTGTCCAGCAGGCCTCGTCGCAGCATCCGCCCATCATGAACCGCCGCGCTGGTGACGTCCCACCAGCGGATGAAGCAGTACGCTTGTCGATCCCTGTATGCAGAGGCGCTCATTTGCCTGCTTGCAGAGCCCTTAAGTACTGAAAGGGCTAATAAAGTCAGCGGGCCTTAAAAGTCATGAATTCGTTAAATTCAGGGTGTAAGGCAAAATATTCATTCAGGATGTAAGGCAAAATATCCATTCAGGATGTAAGGCAAAATATCCATAGAATAAAATGGATCCAAAACCGCGCTGAAAGCCAGTAAAACTCCCGTTTCATGGAGGTTTTTGGATAAATAAGAAAAATGATACTTTTAATCTCATTTTTTAAATTGAGTCAGAGCATCTCAATAATTGAGAAATACGTTGACACTCTCGAGATTGTGATAGATGTGGAGAGCGTCATTAATGGTCTAGAAAAAATGGGAGGACTTTATTGTGACGATGAAAACTTCGAAACTGAGCTTAAAAACTCTGCTTGTCGCCTCACTCTTATCAGTAAGTTTCGTGGGAGCTTCGACGACGCAAAGTAACGCTCAAAGCATGAATAGAGTACATATAGGCATCGCTATAGGTCTGGGCCTTCAATTTGCTGTAAAAGAGGGTACAAGAGCGATTTTGGCTGCACAAGACCGAGCACTTTACCTTACAGCTATGAGGATTTGTACCGACGCAATAATTTTCAATAGAAGAGACTTTCGTGTAGGATATCGCTGCAACCCGAATAGAAGGGCGATATTGAGATGCACCGCGGGCCGGCCTGGATTCCTTTACATAACCCATATTCAAAGGAGGTCTGCTGGCCGTTTCCTCGTATTTTGGCGGTCAGCTGGCCAATGTAGGCAAAAATACGGTGATTGTATTAACTTTACCGGTCACTGCACTGACCGGGTGATCTGGCGTGACCGTCATGAAGCTGACATTTCAGTGTCAGGTAGCAGCAGGAATCCCGCGGCGGTTAGGGCTTTGAGGTACTATCGACGCTAGTTTCCATTGAGGGTGGATTATGTTTCGCGTGGATCACAAAGAGTTAAGGGGTCGCATGGCTTTTGACGCTCAATCCGATTTGTAGAACATATTTCGCGCTCTGAACTGTGTCATCTTGCGACACTGGCCCGGTAATCAAAATCACATGATTATCGGGCCGTTCATGTTAAACAGGTTTGAAACTCCTGAATTGGACTGGCCCATCGGATCGATGTGTGGAAGATCGTATTCTTGAGTTCAGAGTAAAATTTAGCCCCTACAATTTGGATCTAATATCGATACATGAAGCATCTTCAAAATTTCGGGCACGTATTCCTTCTATTCGGTTTGCTCATCGCTTGTGCACCGCCCGTTCAGCAACGACAAACAGTACAAGGCCCGTCTTTTGGCGTCTCAGGTTTCGGGAAAGTTGTCGAAATATTCGAAGTTCAAGACGGTAGCACCTTTGGCAACGATCGATTTTCAAGACCGGCCGAAGAAGGCGGGTTATTGGCAGCTGCGGCCGCCGTCGCCGACGAGGAAAGACTCAGCGGTGTCATCAGCGCCTTTGTCGGCGCGGTCTCAGGAGCGATTGTCGGAGAAACCGAAGACCAAATCAGAAAACATCGCTGCCTTTATTTTATTTCACTGGAAGACGCCGGAATAAAAGACTCGCTGCGTTCATCTGTATTTTTCTCAACGGGGGCCAATAGTGCTGACCTAAATCAAGTCGATCCCGGATATATTTTAACACCGGACGGTCGGCTGCTCATGGAAAGCAATGCCACACCTGAGGAGGTCGAATGGTATCGCGCGCAGCAAAATAATTCATCGAATGGGCAGATCGAAACACCCGTCGTGCTGCCCCAGTCATGCGATTCGAGTATCGAACCGGGTTCCGAAGTCTTGGTCACATTCTTTAACTGGGGCGGCACAATCCATCCAAGGCCACAATCCTTCTCCCGATAACCGAAATAAGCACCCCCTGATGCTGGCGATGAAACGCCCGTCATAACGAAGTGACGGATGCATCGGGCAACGTGCTATCCGAGACTGTAAGCGACTGGGTCGAAGAAGACGCCGAAGAACTGATGATCGACCCTGAGACCGATAACGCCATGCTAAAGCAAAGGTTTTTCGAAAAAAGACGTTAGCGGAGGGTATCGCACGATGCGATCATTTCGGGAATGTCGTTTTTTTTCACCAAAACATCACCGGCCATTGCGGCGACGGTATGATTGAATCAGGTTTCGCGACATGCTGTGTGAAACCTGATCTCTGTATTTTGAGACGACCTCACGGCCCCTTAAACAAGCTCCGCATCAGTCATGATTTCCACAAGAGACGGGCCGTCGGTGTTCAGTGCCTCTTCAATCGCACTTGCGATGTCTTCGGCTTTTGAGACCTTTATCCCCTGCCCTCCGCACAAGCGGGCGAAGGTTGCGAAGGACGGATTGACGAGGTCAGTTTCCCACACCTGCCACTCACCGGAGCGTTGCTCCTTCGAGATTTTGCCCAGCTCGCTGTTATGCAGCAGAATATGCGTGATATTCATGCCGTATTTCACAGCAGTCGTGAAATCCATAGGGTATTGACCGAAACCGCCATCGCCGGAGACCGAGATAACCTTGCGGCCTTTAAACTCTTCCATATCCTGCGTTGCTGCCCACGCGCCCATTGCCGCCGGAAATCCAAAGCCGATTGACCCCAGATAGCCTGACATTAGAACACGCTGCGTTCCTTTGGTCTCAAGATACCGGCCGAAGGAATAGGTGTTGTTACCGACGTCAACCGCGAAGATGGCATTGTCCGGGGCCAAATTCCCAAGTGCTTCAAAGACGGCAAAAGAGTGGATGCCATTGCCGACGTCTTCCGCGAGGCGGCGCTGTTTTTCCTCTCGCCAGATGCGCCAACGATCCGCCATTTCGGTGATTTGATCGTCGGCTTCGGCGCTCTTTGAAATCCGCGACGAGGCCGCTTTGCAGAACTCGCCAATTTCAGACCAAATCGGCAATTTGACCTTGCCAAATTTGCCCAACTGCATCCGGTCATAATCGACCTGAATCATGTTGCGCTTCGGGCTGATGCCTGTGTGGTGCGAGAAGCTGGCACCGAGGACAATCATCGCGTCGGCAAGCGTCATGAACCAACTTGCGATCGGCGTGCCGGAGCGACCCAATACACCGCCCGCATTCGGGTGATCGTCGGGGATAAGCCCTTTACCCTTGAAGGTCGTGAGAACCGGTGCGCCGAGGCGCTCCGCCAGTTCAATAATCTGATCACGTGATTCCTGCGCGCCGTGACCTACAACAATGACCGGGCGCTTCGCGCTCGACAGCATTTCAACTGCTGCATCGACGTCTTCGTCGGATGGTTTAATTCGGTGTCCAGCAATACGTCCCGCAGGTGTTGCCGCCTTTTTCGACGACGGAACTGTCTGCACATCGTCGGGGAAAATCAGGTGTGAGACGTCTTGTTCCACAATCGCCGTTTTACACGCGAGCGTCATCAACTCGGCATGTTTCGATGTGGTCAGCACGGATTGCGAGAACTTTGTCACCGCCTGAAAAGCCGAACTCAAGTCAATGTCCTGAAAGGCGCCCGGACCGAAGACTTGTGTTTGCACCTGCCCTGTCAAGGCGAGTACGGGCGCGCGATCTACCTTTGCATCCCACAATCCGGTCAACAGATTCGTCGCACCCGGTCCAGCGATGGTCAGACACGCCGCTGGTTTCCCCGTAAGCTTGCCGTAAGCCGATACCGCAAACGCGGCAGCGCCCTCGTGCCGAACACCGTAATACTTCAGCTCGTTGCGGCCAACGGCCTGACGTATGGCTTCGGACAGCCCAAGGTTGGAGTGACCGACCATTCCGAAGACGCTTTGAACTTCCCAGTTCACCATTGTCTCGACCATGACGTCGGACACCGTGCGCTCTCTCGGTGGTTCGGCCTCTAGGCCAACGAAAATCTCGCCATCGCGCACATCGACCGGGAACATTTTTTGCCCGTGATCTTTGACACCACCACCCGGAGGCTTGCCAGTCAGAGGGTCAAAATCCCACCCATGCCAAGGGCATCGAATCCAACATTTATCTTCAACGCCCTTTTCAATCGAACCCTCGCCAAGCGGGCCGCGTTGGTGCGGACAGTGATTGTCCATCGCCGCCCATTGACCATCAAAATGAACGAGACAAATCGACGTCGTGCGCGCCGTTACCGTCTTGATGCGGCCTTCGGGCAATTCATCAACATTGCCAACGCGAATCCATTCAAGTTCAGAGTCCGACATCCATATCTCCAGTCAAATTAAAGCACGCATCAGCGCACTGATCGTCGCGCCACGTCTTGAGGACGCACTATTTCTTTTCGGTGGTCAATTTTGCGTAAGCCTTTTCCAGCCATGTCAGCACGCAGAACACGCTCGCTAACCAGATAAGGAGCTCGAATGGTGCGAGCGGAGTTCCGCGAAGCCAACCCGCAAGCAATCCGCCCCGAGGCCGCAGCGCTTTGATGCCAAACAACCCGTCGCGGCCCCATAAGTCGAAGATCCAAAAGCGCGAGATGTAAAACAGCGGAATCATCAGGATGATCGTGATGAGCATCCAAGTTATACGGCGACTCATCACAGAACCTCTAATGTCTCAGGGTCAATTCGGAAGACCAGCATACTTCCGTGACGGGAAAGCTCGCCTTCGACCGAAACAAATTGAGCAATGTAATCATATGCGGATTGCGGAAGCCGACCCCCATCCTGATCCAAGATCAACATGAACTCTGACCCTTCAACGGGTTTTGACGAGACGAAAACCGGCGGAATATCACCAATCAAGCATAGGGCCGCGCATGCCTTATGCGCCAACCCAGTACCGGGGCGCATTGCACCGGCGAGGCACTTACCGTCACAAATTTCGCCTGCCAGCTTCCACTTACCGAGGGGTTCGGACTCAGGCGGTGTTGCAGCGTCCTCCGCGGCCTTTAGCCCACGCTTGCCTCCGCGAAGTTGGAGCATGTTGAGCGTGCCACGCTCTAGCACGACACCGCTTGCCGTAACCTGCTTTCCTTCAAGCCGAGACGCACGCGCGGAGACCCCTGCTTTACCTTGTGCGGTCAGCATCAATGTTTCGCCGGCCTTGACGCGCTTGTTGCCCTCCGTCACGTGCAACAGCGGATAGGGCAGCATCTCCAAAACGCCCGAAACCGTTTGGGGGCCATAGTCAAAACGGAATGCTCCCTCGCCCGGATCATCCTGCGTACCGCCAATCACTAGTCCAGTCACCGTGAGCACCACGGCCAATGCTACTCCGACCGCAAGTAAAAAGTGTCGCAGCTTTTTCGCGGGCTTTAGATATCCGACGAAGAAGGGTGTCGTATCTTTTTTCATGCTGGCACCTCTACTGGCTCAACGTAAGTTCCCGGCGGATTTGCGTTTGGATCAACCAGTACGATGTTATCTCGCACGGCAATTTTGTAAGTTGGAATAATCTCGGTGAAAGGCGCCGGGGAGCGGCCACTGCGAACGTCATATTGAAATCCATGCCACGGGCATGTCACGAGGCAACGCAAGATTTTTCCCTCGCCAAGCGGTCCATTCTGGTGAGCGCAGGCATTGGAAATGGCCGACAGCTTGTTCTCCATCCGAAAGACGGCCACGCGATCACCATTCGGCAAAACCGCAATCTTGGCGCGCGCTTCCGGAATTTCAGATGCCTCGCACACCCGAACCCAGCCATCCGTATCGACTTGTGCGATCGGATCTCCGGCTTTTCTTTCATGCAGAAACGCCATGACATGAAGTGACACAACGGTCAGCGCAGAGAGGATAAAGATCGCCGTGAAGACATGATTTTGCTGGTCTTGCAGAATACCAAGGCTGACATGCGCCACGACTGACGCATAGGCCACGTAAATCAGATAGTGGATGCGCTTCCATACCGGGGCAGTCAGGAACTTGAGCCAGAAATCATGACTCGTGGTCGCGAGGATCAGCAGGCAGAGCAATGCAATGATGCCAAAGACCTCAAAGGGAAACCCAGAAAGCTGGCCATAGCTGGTGTTAGAAAAGAGGAGCGTTTCGTACTTACTCGATTTCGAAAAGGCGAAGTACCAATTCAAGATATAGCTGAAATGCGTGAGGGCCACGAAGGCCGTCATGACACCGAAATGGCGACGATTATAGAGCAATGGCAAGAACCGTTTATCCATCCGCGCCAACGGCCCGATGCATAGGATCACGGTCAACATCAAGAATGCACAGGCACCAAAGGCTCTCGCATTGTGGACCTGTGGATTGATCGCACGTTCATGGCTTAAAAGCTCTGGGCTGACGTGCAAAAACAGGTATAGGAACCCGACAGCACCGGCGACCATGAACCCGTTATAATACCATTTATTTTTGTTCCATTGGACAGGAACGTATTTAACACTCATTGAGTGGCCTCCCCGGAAGTCGACAGGCGTTGGGGTTCAAAATCTGCAGGCCATTGCTGGCGGATACTTAGCCCAGTGATAATCGTGACCACCACGAAAACGGCCAAAGCAATCGCGACAAACCCATGTGCTTTTCTAACGGGGACAAATCGCGCCTCAGGCTTATCACGTCCGGTTTCCAGAACCCACCACCGCCAGAGAACCATCGGCCAAATCAGCAGAATTCCCGGAATCAGAAGTGGACGAAATACATAAGCGCCACGTGCGTCCTCGTCGATACGATCAATCCCAATCAGGAGAAACACGGCCGCGACCACTCCGCCAGTCATCAACCAGAACCGGACAGTCGCAAGGATTATTTCTGCTGAATTCATCGGAGTCCTCCGTAAGCAACTCCTGAAAGTTTTGACATATCCTTCTTCCATGTTGTGAGGTCATCAGGATTAAATTTCGACAGATGGTCGTGACCGCACGCTCTGGCCATAACTTGCATGAGCTCTGTCGACGCGGTGAAGAAATTGGCAAGCCGCTGTGCTGATTTCTCAACGACCAGTCTACTGACCAAGCTTGGTTTTTGCGTCGCAATCCCGACCGGACAGTTGTTGGTATGGCAAGCCCGCATAGCGATGCATCCAATGGCTTGCATGGCAGAGTTGGACACGGCAATCGCATCGGCCCCCAACGCGAGAGCTTTGATGAAATCATCCGGTGTTCGCAATCCGCCTGTGATGACCAAAGTCACGTCGGATCGTCCCACCTTATCAAGATGCGCGCGTGCGCGGGCCAGTGCCGGGATTGTAGGCACAGAGATATTGTCGCGGAAAATTATCGGCGCGGCCCCTGTGCCACCGCCACGACCATCGAGAATGATGTAATCAACGCCAACTTCGAG
This sequence comes from uncultured Neomegalonema sp., assembly GCA_964549375.1. Lineage (GTDB taxonomy): Bacteria > Pseudomonadota > Alphaproteobacteria > Rhodobacterales > Rhodobacteraceae > JAHDDY01. Next base: position 20,387 of record CAZJWF010000003.1, on the reverse strand, counting down.
GGCGGCATCAATGTCTTTCTCGATATGTTGGGCGCTTAGCTTGTACCCAATCGGAATACCTCCGGTGCGATTTCGGACTTCATCAGCGAACTCGCGAATTTCCGACGGTTTCGACCATTCCGGGAAGCGCGAGGGCGAAATGGCGTCTTGTCCCGCATCCAGTTCCCGAACCTGAGCAATTCTCTCCGTTACTTTCTTTCCTGGCAAATGCCCGCCCGTGCCGGTTTTTGACCCTTGCCCACCTTTGAAGTGAAACGCCTGAACTTTTGACAGTCCCTCCCACGAAAACCCAAACCGCGCAGAGGCCAATTCGTAGAAATATCGGGTATTGGCCTCTTGCTCTTCCGGCAACATTCCGCCCTCCCCCGAGCAAATGCCGGTACCCACCTTTTCCGCACCTATCGCCAGCGCCAGTTTAGCCGGTTCGGAAAGGGCGCCGAAACTCATATCCGCCACGAATAATGGAATATCGAGCCTCAGCGGTTTTTGCGCGTTGGGTCCGATCACGACATCAGTGCCGACGGATTCTTCTTCCATTAAGGGAGGTTTGTGAAGTTGTGCCGTCAAAATCTGGATGTCATCCCAGAGCGGAAGCTCAACACGCGACACCCCCATTGAATCGACCGCGCCGTGTTCCCCGGTGTGCTTCAGGCCGCCCTTGGCATAGCGCTGAATCAACCCGTTGTTCGGTTCTTCATCAATCCCGTGCCCAGTATCTGCATAAAGGCCCAAATACGCCTTTCGGTTGAAGGGCTGTGGGTGTTTTTGGGCCCATTCGGCGATTTCATCTGCGTCGACTAAAATCTGATCATCCTCGATCCAAGACGCGAATTTCGGCAACTTCTCTTCGTTATTGTATTCGGAGGCACCGCTATCCAGACGATAGTCCCAATAGTGCAACCCACAAATCAGGTTCTTGCCGCGGACAAAGCCATCCGACATCAACGCGCCGCGGTGCAGGCAACGACCATAAAACACAGATACTTCATCATCAAACCGAACAACGACCAGATCAACCTCGCCCACCAAAGCATAAGTCGGTTGGCGATCTGCAAGCTCACTCAGTTTCGCGACAGAAATTGGCGACATAGAAATTGATATCCTCAAACAAACAGCACAACATTCTTCCGAAGATGATAAGCCGAAAAAGCGCCAGACGAATGCCCATGCCACCGAAGGTTTCACATGCAATGACGCTGAAATCAGTCACTAAATTTGCCTGTTTTTCAGCATGTGGAGACAAGGTTGTCGATGATAATATACAATTTATGTCAGAAGCGTGATCACATCTTTTGTTAAACTTTGACGTACATTTTCGGCATCTTGCGACCGGCTCGCAGTTTATTTTTCTGAGTCTATTGAAGGTTATGCTCGATAGCATCTGCACTGAGCATTACACCGAAGTCGAGTCGACAAAATTTTGCACTGAAATTTTGAGATAACGACCCAAACGTCCGACACGTTCTCGGCGTGGGTCGCTTCCTCAAACAATACGCGTTAAGTTTTCTTCGTGTCGTCCACAATATTCATCTGCGCCAGCCCGCTTGCGCCAAGTTCTACGGCCGCGAACGGACCGCCAATACGGGACTGTGCGAGGTCGGAAGGGTCGGCGGGGCCCGCATCGGCAAGGATTTTCTCGGCGAAATGCTCTGCATTGTCTTTTGGGCGATATCCAAGCTGTTGTGCCTTGGAATTGTCGAAGGGTGAGCGATCATTGTTCGAGACGCCATATACCACTTGGAATTCCGTTACAGGCGTATCAATCGAGCGTTCGACCAGTTGGATCAAATCATCATAGCTAAGCCACGTGCCCAGCGCGCGCGTTCCGGTAACTTGAGCGCAAGACGCGATACGAAGACACACGGCTTCTAAACCACGCTTTTCCCAATACATCCGGCCCAAATCTTCGGCGAAGCATTTTGCGAGACCGTAGAACGTATCAGGCCGATGTGCGACATCAGTTTCGATGGGTTGGGTATTCGAGTGCATTCCGACCGCGTGGATAGAGCTGGCATAGACAACGCGGCGCAGTCCGTTGCGGTGCGCGGCTTCCCAGACGTTGTACGCGCCAATGAAGTTCGGGCCGAGCAAAACCTCGAACTCGCGCTCATCGCCAATCGCGCCAAAATGCACGACCATATCCGCGCCTTTGAGCAGATCGACCATTGCATCAAGTTCTGTCAGATCAGCTTTGACGTAGGTTTCGCCGGGATAAAGCGTTCCAACATCGTCGAGAATGTCGGACGAAACGAACTCATCCGCCAATTTTGACAGCGGTTCGCGAAGGTAGGAACCAAGTCTTCCGGCAGCTCCGGTTAAAACGATTTTCTTCAGTTTCATTTTTCGATCCAATCCGGGGCAAACCCGAAAAAATGCTCTGCATAGGCGGCGAGCGCCACGGCTCTAGATGATCGCCTTTTCGACGAAGGGTTCGTTTTTCTCGATCCGGGCGAAATTGAAGGGCGACAGATCGAGTGAACGATATTCGCCATACGTAAGGTACTCGGCGGTGCCGCGCCCCATCGCGGGCGATTGCTGCAACCCATGTCCGGAGAACCCGTTCAGGAATACAAAGTTCTCGACCTGCGTATGAGGGCCCAAAATCGCATTATGGTCGAAGGTATTATAGGCGTAGTGGCCAGCCCATTCATTTTGGACTTTGATCGCCTCAAACTGAGGAATGCGAGTGGCCAGAACCGGCCAGATATGATGCTCCCAAAGCGAATGATCCATCGTGTAATCGTCGTAATCCACCGCAGGATCAATGTCAGCGTGGCCGCCCGCCATATAGGTCGTCTTACCGTCTTGGCGGAAGTGAACACCCGATGGGTCAATCGTCAAAGGCAACTCCCGATCCAAGGGTTGCTCCGACGAGAAGATGTACGTGTAGCGCTTGCGCGGTTCGACGGGAATTTCGATCCCCGCCATGCGCGAAGTCAGGACGGCGCGGGGACCGGAAGCGTTGACAACCTGACCGCATCCGACGACTTCGCCTGATTTCAGGGTGACACTTTCAACACGCGACCCATCCGCGCTCTTGATCATCGCGACGACTTCGTTCGAGATATACTCGACACCGCGTTCCTTCGCAGAGCGCCTCCACCAATCAAAGACCGTGATGCTGTCCCAATACCCTTCATCGACGAGATTGTGGCTGCCAAGGACGAGATCATCGACCATATAAAACGGATAGTCGCGCTTAATCTCTTCAGGGGTCATCAGCTTTGTGCCGGCACCCGCATCGACTTGGACAGCGTGGCTCTCGCGCAGCACTTCAGCAAAGGACTCAGTATCCGCCAGATACATATAGCCATAGTTTTGGATTGACAGGTCCGGGACGCGGTCATCTCCGCCCATAAACCCACGAAAGCCTTTCACGAACTCGGCAGCAAACTGCGAGATTCGCACGTTGATCTCACTGCTGAACTGTTGGCGCATACAGCTATTCGTGTGCGTCGTTGAACAGGCCGTATAGGTTGGATCGCGCTCGACGACCAACACACTGCCATCGAAATCATCGCTGTCCGAAAGAAACCATGCGGCGGATGCGCCGAAGATAGCCCCGCCAACGATGACAACGTCGTAGGTCGATTGAGTAGGTGTCGCGTCCATCAGAGTCCCTCTCCACGCGCTACGGCATCCAAAACGCTGGTGATGTCTGCGTCGGTCATGCCGTAGTCGCGTTTGGCGGCTTCGGCAGAAATGTATCCTCTGGCGAGGTCATGGCGGATATCGGCAGGGTCGCGATCAGAGGGATTGCCGTAGCCAGCTCCCCCTGGAAAGGCGAGCATCACCGTGCGGCCATGCGGGACGAATTGTCGTCCCTTGCCTTTCATCTCGGTGCCATCATCGAGGCCAATGGTTGTCGGCGCGCCCTCTAGCCCGCCTTGCCGACCGCGCGCGGGATGGTGCACTCGATCAAACATCGCGGAGATGTCGAACTCGTGGCCCTCTTTCGCGGCGACCTCCATATATTGCCCCAAACCGCCCCGAAATTTGCCGGCGCCGCCGCTGTCGGGGCGAAGCTCTTTCCGGGTAATCAGGATGGGGCCAACATTTTCCGTGGCCTCGACCGGCATGGTCATCACGCCTGATGGAAACGCGGTGGCATTCATCCCATCGAGAGTTGGCCGTGCACCAGCGCCTCCCGAATTAAACGTCAACACTTCGGAGCGTACAGCATCCTCAGGCGCAGGCTCGTCCGTGCGCGGGCGTAAGCTGACCTGAAAATTACACAGGCTGCCCGCACCTTCTGCTGGGACCAGTTCCGGAATGATCTTGTCGAGCGCATCGTAGACCGTATCGGGGATCATGTGTCCGATAACGTGACGCAGGGCGACCGGAGCCGGATGTATCGCATTGACAATTGAGTTTTCCGGCGCAGCGATCTTGAATGGTGCGAGCGACGCTGCGTTATTTGGAATCTCTGGTGCGATGGCGCATTTCAGCGCGTAACAGGCATAGGCTTTTGTGTAGACTAACGGGACGTTGATACCTTTTTTATCCAATCCCGATGTGCCCTCGAAATCGCAAAGCGTATGATCGTCTTCGATGTCGAGGCGCACTTTCAGCGTAACCGGATGACTGTAACCGTCGATCTTCATCTCGCCGGTTGCTGAGGCGTTTGGCAGCGCGGCGATGCGTTCGATTGTTGCTCGGCGAGAGTTTTCGAGAATGAAATCTGACACCCCACCGAGATCGGCCAATCCAAATTCTTGCATCATGTCGATCAGGCGGCGGTGGCCAATCTCGTTGCAAGTTGCAAGTGCATAGATATCGCCGACCAACTGATCCGGTTCACGCACATTGCCGCGCACGATTTTCACCAGCGTCTTATCTACCTGGCCTTTGTCGGCGAATTTCATGATCGGGATGTAGAGGCCTTCTTCATAGACCGAGTTGGCATCCGCGCCAAAACCGCGACCGCCAATATCGACGATATGCGCGGTACATCCGAAAAAGCCAACTAACTCACCGTTCAGAAATGATGGCGTGACGACGGTGATATCGTGCAGATGCCCGGTGCCTTCCCAGGGATCGTTGGTGATGTAGACATCACCCTCGAACATGTTCTCGCGACCGATACGGCGAATAAAGTGAGCAACGGCATCAGCCATTGCGTTGACGTGGCCCGGTGTTCCGGTCACGGCTTGGGCGAGCATATCACCTTCGGGATTATAGACCCCCGCCGATAAATCTCCTGCTTCGCGAACGGACGTCGAGAAGGCCGTGCGGACCAGTGCTTGTGCCTGTTCTTCCACGACGGAGATAAGGCGGTTCCACATCACTTGATAGGAAACGGTGCTGAGTGCCTGTGCCATCTCGCTTACCCCTTGCCCTGAATCATCACGTCGATACAGCCGTCAGGCTGCCGTATCGCGCATCTGCTGCTAGGCAGAATGATGGTTGTTTCGTCTTCCGTAATTGCCGCAGGGCCGGCGACCGTGCTGCCCGTATTCATCTCATCGCGCAAGACAACCGAGGCTGTGACAGCCTCGCCCAAGGCGGGATCAAATATCTCTCGTTGGCCGACCTGATGAGCCGCCGCGCCGCCAATTTCGGGTGCGACTGCTTCGACCGCTTGAGACGGTGTTGTCGCGTTTACAGCCCAAACCGTGATCTCAATGTTCATCCCATCGACGACACGGCCAAAGAGAGCAGCATAGTCTTCTTCGAAACGGCGCTGGAACGTTTCCGCATCGGGGTTGAGCGCTTGAGCCGCAGTCAATTCGACCGGGATTTCCCATCCCTGACCAGAGTAACGCATGTAAACTTTGAATTCTGGCAGGATTTCCGAGTCAGCATCGCAGGAACGGACAAATCCTGTTGCCTCCTGCTGAAGCTCTGACAGCAGAGACTTGATCGCCACCGGGTCGAAATCCGAAAGGCGCATGTAGACGCTACGGTTCGCCTCAAAGCTAAACGGAGCGCGTAGGAAACCAATCGCGGAGCCAACTCCAGCACCGGGGGGGACCAACAAGCGGTCGATCCCCAGTTTCTCGCACAAGCGTCCGGCGTGCAGCGGGGCCGCGCCGCCAAATGCAATCATGGTATATTCGGACAGGTCTTCACCATTCTCAACCGCATGAACCCGTGCGGCATTGGCCATATTCTCATCGACCACCTCAGCCAATCCAAACGCAGCCGTTCGTGCATCCATATCCAGCGTCTTCCCGAGTACGGACTCAAGTGCCGCCGTTGAACTTGCAGTGTCGAGTTTGATCGACCCGCCTGCAAAATTATCCGCATCGAGTTTGCCGAGCACAAGATCAGCATCCGTGACCGCAGGTTTGTCGCCGCCGCGCCCATAGCAAGCAGGACCGGGTTCGGAGCCTGCGGATTCGGGGCCAACCCGAATTTGGCGCATCACATCGACATGAGCGAGCGAGCCGCCGCCCGCGCCGATCTCCACCATATCGATCACCGGGATCGAGATGGGCATCCCGGACCCCTTTTTGAACCGATAGGTTCGAGCGACTTCGAAGACGCGGCTGGTTTTTGGGGTTTGGTTCTTGATCAGGCAGATCTTCGCCGTCGTGCCGCCCATGTCGAAGGACAGCACTTTATCGAGACCATAGCGTGCCGCGATGTTGGCCGCGAACACAGCGCCACCAGCAGGACCGGATTCGACCAAGCGCACGGGGAACTCGGCGGCGCTTTCAATCGAGATAATGCCGCCGCCAGAGTGCATGAGAAAGATTGGGCAATCGACACCTTCACCTTTCAAACGTCCGGCCAACCGTCCCAGATAACTTTTCATCAGCGGCTTGATATAGGCATTGGCCACGACGGTATTAAAACGCTCGTACTCTCGCATTTGCGGCGAGACTTCCGAGGAGAGCGAGACCATCACATCGGGCAGCTTTTCAGCCAACACGTCTCGCACCATCTGCTCGTGCGCCGGATTAACGTAGCTGTGCAGCAGGCCAACAGCGATGCTTTCATATCTCGCTTTTGCGATTTCATCGACCAGCGCTTCGACGTCACTGCGCTCAAGCGGCACGAGCACGTCACCCGCCGCATTCATGCGTTCTTTAAGCGTCAGACGGCTTTGGCGCGGCAACAGGGGGTCGGGAAGTTTAAGATTGAGGTCGTATTGTTCGAAGCGCGATTCCGTTCGCATCTCGATCACGTCGCGGAAACCTTGCGTCGTAATCAGGACCGTTTTTGCCCCGCGTCGTTCGATGAGCGCATTGGTCGCCAGCGTCGTGCCATGAATGATTTGGCCAATCGCAGAAGGCTCCACACCCGCGGAGGCACAAACCTGCTGCACCCCGTCAATGATGGCGTCTTCCGGCGCGGTGTAGGTCGTAAGTACCTTGGTCGAGAACTGCTGGTCGCCGATTTCCATCACAACGTCTGTGAAGGTTCCGCCGATATCCACGCCTAAGCGAACCGATGTTTGACTCATGAATTGGCCCCATGCGCTGAGATGATGGCAGCAAATTCACCAAGACAATGAATAATATCAAATCATTTTATCAAATGTCGAGAATAAACTTTTCTTATTCTATGTCTGTGAGCGACTGCAATCTCCAGTATCGTCCACCCCCCAACATTGAGCGAGCTGGAAACTGATGCTTATCCGTCGTCGATGAGTGCTCGTAACCTGCTGTGCCCCTATCCCTTATCCGGGACGGCTGCGCGGACACGGCGGATGACAGCGGAAAAATCCAGATCGCCCTGTCCGTCGATCATCATTTTCTCATACACATCGCGTGCAGCATGACCGAAGGGGACCACAGCGCCCGCTGCCTCTGCCGCTTCCATCGCCAGACCGAGGTCTTTTCGCATCAACGCGGTTGCAAACCCCGGCTGGAAATCATTATCCGCGGATGTCAACGGTCCAACTCCCTCAACGGGGCAATAGGTCGTCAGCGACCAGCATTGCGCCGAGGCCGCGCTTGATACTTCGAAGAGCTTGGCAGGTTCCAATCCCAATTTTTCGGCGAGTACAAATCCTTCGGCGACAGAAATCATCTGGATCGCGAGCATCATGTTATTACAAATCTTGATGCCCTGCCCGGCCCCTGCATCCCCCGCCAGCACCGCCTTGGCACCCATCACGTCAAACAACGGTTTGGCTCGCGCAAAACCGTCCTCGGTCCCGCCAACCATAAAGGCCAGCGTTCCCGCATCGGCACCGGCCACTCCGCCCGACACCGGGGCATCGAGCATCGTGTACCCTCTCGATTTCGCCTCCGTCGCCAATTGTCTGGCGACGTCCACATCAATCGTTGAACAATCAATGAACAGAGCGTCTTTCTCCGCCAGACCAAAGATGCTGTCACGATAAAGACCCGCAACAGACTTTGCCGCTGGCAACATTGTGATGACGATTTCTGCACCCGACAGCGCGCTTTCGGCGTCCGCAGCGACGGTAGCCCCGTCAATCGACTTCGCCTTGTCTACATCGAGGTCAAAGACGGAGACGGCATGACCGGCTTTAACAAGGTTACGGGCCATGCCAGCCCCCATATTGCCGATTCCAAAGAAAGCGATTGCTGTCATGTCGCAGTTTTCCCTTGTTTTGCCGCAGTAGACGCGCGCCGCGAATCCCGCCAAAAATATGCTCGCGAACGATAGTCCACCCCGCGACGGCACGCCAATGCTTGCCGTGAAATAGAGTAAATTAAGGAATCAAGCATGAGCGCCGACATTATCGACGGGAAAGCCTTTGCGGCCACTGTGCGTGAGCGTGTTTCTGGGCATGTCGCCAGAATGATTGAGGAGCATAATGTCCAACCGGGCCTCGCGGTTGTTCTGGTGGGCGAAGACCCAGCCTCACAAGTCTATGTCCGAAATAAAGGCAAGCAAACCGTGGAATGCGGAATGGCGAGCTTTGAGCATAAATATGATGCTGATATTGACGAGGCGACGCTGATCAAGATCGTCGAAGATTTGAATGCCGATCCGAAGGTCCACGGCATCCTCGTCCAATTGCCTTTACCCGATCATTTGAACTCGGATCTGATCATCAACACGATTGCGCCGGAAAAAGATGTTGACGGCTTTCACGTCGTCAATGTCGGTCGTCTTGGCGCGGGCCTCAAAGCAATGGTGCCCTGTACCCCGCTCGGCAGCTATATGCTATTGCAAGACCGCATGGGTGATCTCAGCGGAAAACATGCCGTCGTCATCGGGCGCTCGAACATCGTTGGCAAACCAATGGGGCAATTACTGCTGCAAGCCAACGCAACCGTCACGATCGCCCACTCCCGGACGAAAGATTTGCCGGAGGTCTGCAAGACTGCTGATATTTTGGTCGCTGCTGTCGGACGACCTGAAATGGTCAAGGGCGATTGGGTCAAGCCCGGTGCAACCGTTATCGACGTGGGCATCAACCGCGTCCCTGCCCCTGAAAAGGGCGAAGGCAAGCATAAGATCGTTGGCGATTGCGACTATGCAAGCTGTGCCGAGGTCGCAGGGGCCGTCACACCTGTTCCGGGAGGCATTGGTCCGATGACCATCGCCTGCTTACTGGCGAATACCGTCACGGCAACGGCCCGAATTCACGGCTTAAAGGAACCGGCTGACCTGACGTTCTGATTGGATCAGCCAGATCGGATTGACGGCGCGGGGGTCAGGCTGGAAAGGTTAGCATGACCTCCAGCCCATCTCGCTGCCATTTTCGACCCAGCGTGGCACCTATTTGCTTGACCGATAAATCCATCATAGCGCTGCCAAATGACCCCACCCGCTTCGTACATGTGCTGCGAGGTCCATGTGAGCGCTCGCCCCAGAGCAAGCAAATCTGATCGCCTTCAACAGACCAACTCACGCGCACCGTTCCACCAAACCGGAATGCGCCATATTTGATCGAGTTTGTCGCGAGTTCATTGAAGATCAAACCGAACGAGATCACTTTATTCTCAGCGATTTCGACTGGGGGGCCCCCTGCGTCAACGTGGGCTTTGGCGAAAGTATAGGGACGCAATGCGCCTTTGACTAACTGTGCAAGGTCCGCGGCGTCTTCATCAAAACCAATCGAAGCATGTGCATCGGCCAGCGCCGAAAGCTGTTCGCTTGTGGTCTCAACGAGCGACTCTACCGACGGGCACTGCGCCCCGCCGAGAACGACCACCGCAGACGATACTGAAAACGCATTACGGATCCGGTGATGATACTCCCGTGCGACAAGCCGATGCCGTGCCGCGCGTTCCACCTCTCGTCTGATATAATCGCGCATCCGGGAAAGCTCTTCTAGCTCGCCAGCCAAAAAGGACAGCATCTCGCGATCACTGCGACTCCAGACACGTGTCTCGCGAGTTACCCCGTAGAGAACCGCGAAAGGTTTGCCTTCGACATCATGAATCGGAACGCCGAGAAATCCGCGAACCGCGCCGCCGCATCCATCCCGTTCGAAAATCACATCCGGCACCGCGATGGTGACGCCGCCCTCGATCACAAGAGCTGCGAGGCGGATTTCGATGGCAGAATCGTCGAAATCCGTGTTGAGCGCATCGGCCTCAATCACCGCGACGTCATCGACACCCAAACGTTGCTGAGCGAATTCCGTAATCCGATCCAGATCTGAGTCTCTATCGGGCCATATCGTGGCGTCGACGGTCGTCTCAATTTGTCGGACCTGCATGGTCGTTGCCCCATCCTATTTAACTGAACCATTATCGACAGCGAGGTGCTGTGGAGTCGTTAACAGAATGAGGCATTGATATGATTATTTGGCGACCAACTGTGAAAGCACTCACCCATAAGACGAGTGAAATTTTCACCCCATTCAAACCGCCTCAAGCGCATTTCTAATGTCGTGGATCAGATCATCAGCATGTTCCAATCCAACCGATAAGCGAATGAGTCCGGGTTTAATTCCAAGGGCTTGACGGTCTTCTTCTGTCAAACGCTGGTGCGTTGTCGTGGTCGGATGGGTCACGATGGACTTCGCATCGCCGAGGTTGTTTGAAATTCTGATTACCCGCAAAGCATTCATGAATTGAAATGCGGCGGCCTTACCACCGGTTAACTCAAACGAGACCACCGTTCCCGCTCTCTCCATCTGAATCGCTGCCAGATTATGCTGTGGATGGCAGGGCAATCCGGGGTGAATGGTCCGAGCCACGCGGCTGTCCTGATCCAACATTTCGGCGATGACATCGGCACTGTCAGCCGCAGCTCGACACCGCAAATCGAGCGTCTCGAGTCCTTTCAGCATCACCCATGCATTAAATGGACTCATCGCCGCGCCGGTATGCTTCATGTATTCCAGTAATCTGCCTCGAATGAAGTCTTGTGACCCAAGCAGCGCACCGCCCAGACATCGCCCCTGCCCGTCAATGTGTTTCGTCGTCGAATACATCACCAGATCTGCGCCCAGCGCGAGGGGGCGCTGAAAGCAGGGGGTCGCAAAGACGTTATCGACCACCAAAACCGCTCCGGCGGCGTGAGCCACCTCAGCCACCGCTGGAATGTCTATAATCTCCAGTGTCGGATTCGACGGTGTTTCAAGAAAGAAAACCTTGGTTTCGGGCCGCACGGCGTTTTGCCACGCCGTAATGTCGGTGCCTTCGACCAGCGTGCTCTCGACACCGAAGCGGGGCAAGAGATTGTCGAGAATATAATGACACGATCCGAACAACGCCCGCGACGCAACGACATGATCCCCTGCCGCCAGTTGAGAAAACATCGCCGCGTGCATCGCCGCCATACCAGAGGCAGTAGCGAAACACGCCTCCGCCCCTTCGAGCAATGCCAAGCGCTGTTCGAACATGCCGACGGTCGGATTGCCATAACGGGCGTAGACATAACCGGGGTCAGATCCGTCAAAGCGCGCCTCGGCGGTCTCTGCATTGGGATAGGCATGTCCTTGCGTCAGATACAGCGCCTCGGACATTTCGAAATGGCCGCTGCGGTCGGTACCGCCATGCACGAGCTTGGTGCGGGAGTGTAGATTGTTCATCAGTCGTCCTCAATCAGACAACCGGTCGAAATGGCGCTTTTGGGAAAACCGCTCACCTCTTTAGCGGTTTTGATTTGGGGTGGAACCCCGCGCAGCCCGCAATCCGGTTACAAATCGCTGCGATGGATGATGATCTAGGGCCAAAACCAAATACCGTCAAGGCATCGCTTACCAACATGTCAGGCGAGAGCCGGTTGTGGGCATCTTCAGCTTTGTAGATAGGCAAAATCTAGGTACATCTTGCCCGAAAATCAAACGTATCGGATTGAATTTATGCCGTTAAAAATACCTCGCATCGAGAACGCGGAGTTTATCGTGTCGCAGCTTTGCATGATCGCTGCGACCGTCGCTGGTGTTTATCTAGCCTCGTCCGAAGGGTTGAAAACCGCCATCGAATTTCAGCTCATCGAGTCGGATCGCTCTAGCTACTACCAACAAACCGCGCTTGCACACGAGCTGCGGTCAAATACCGAAGAGCTTGAAGAGTTTATTACCCTTTGGGAGCAGCCGAACACAATTGTCGTTGAAGGGTATTTGCCGCGCTTTGACACGTTCTTCTGGGAAACTTCGACCGAGAGCGAAGGGACATTCGAGATCGCTCCGTCGTTACTGCTCGGCATGGTCGAATTTCACCGCGAGGTGAATGGGGCCATTGAATCTCGTCTGGGTAAAAAAATCAGCCGAAAACAGATGATGGAAAACCTGATCGCTCAGCGGGATCAAGCACGTAACGAAACGCTGCCGGGGTTGGAAAACTCCCGTGACGCCCTACGCGCCAAGCTGAAACGATACGACGTGGTCGTGGAATGATCGACGGGATAAGTGCTATTCGATTGATAGCCTCCGGCAACAGAGGAACGTCTGTGGGGACGCGCCTCTTTGAGCAGGATAGAACAGCCCTCACCCGAAGGGAAAGGAGTTCACGGCCTGCTCAACCTACCACCCGTCACAGGCTCGCGACAATTCGTGGTTCCGGGTGCACTGAGTGGTAAGCCCCGCAGAGAGCGAACGGCAAGATAGGCGAACGCTTGCGCCTCCAGCATATCACCATCAAGGCCCACGGCTTCGACGGGATCAACCGGGGCGTTGAGGCGGTCCGCCATCATCCGCATCATCACAGGGTTTTTGCGTCCGCCGCCACAGATGAGCCACCGCGAAGGCGCACTTGGCATGTGTTTGAGGGCCTCAGCGACACATTCAGCGGTGAGGGCTGTGAGGGTCGCCGCGCCGTCGGGGAGCGGCAACTCGGTCATGCGATCCAGCACCATCGCGAATTCATTGCGGTCGAGGGATTTCGGCGGTTTGCGGTCGAGGAAAGAACCCGTCGCATTGCTGTGCAAGAGCGCTTCGTCGACTTGGCCTTTAGCCGCCTCCGCGCCATCACGGTCGAGCGGCTCGCGGTCATGGCGGATCATCCAGTCGTTGATCAGCGCGTTTCCGGGGCCGGTATCGAAGGCCAAGAGCGCGCCTTTTTCCTCTGGTGCATCCTTGGTGGGGTCTACCCACGTCACATTCGCCACGCCGCCAATGTTGAGGAACGCAATCGGTTCGGTTGCGCCGATGCGCTTGGCGAGGGCAAAATGGAAGAACGGCGCCAGCGGTGCGCCCTCGCCGCCGGCCTCCATGTCGGCGGTACGGAAATCCCAAACGACGGGACGATTGAGCGAACGCGCCAGACGCTCTCCGCTGCCGATTTGCCACGTCCAGCCTTCTTCGGGCGCGTGATAGACGGTTTGTCCGTGAAAGCCGACCACGTCGGGCATATCAGGAGAGCGTGACAAAAGACTCGCGACAGCACTGGCGTGACTCTCTTCGACTTCGATTTCCGCTTCACGTAACTTCGCCGCCAACACCTCGGACGCAAGGCTACGATAATCAAGCGCAGAGCGCATCACCAACTCAGTCGCAACCGTCGAAGTATGAGCGTGTTCGGCGCCGGCCCCAAATTCCAGGATCGTTTCGCCATCGGTCAGCACCATCGCTGCATCGACGCCATCCATCGACGTCCCTGACATCAGACCCAGCGCCCAAATCGGTTTTCCGCGTGAGACTTCCATGAGTGACCCTTCCCCGGACTTGTTCCGGGGCCTTCTTGAGCCGAAGGCAGTCCCGGATCAAGTCCGGGACGGCGAATTTCTCAACCCTTTCCATCGCACCAAGGCCGCGTTAGAAAACGCGCAGCCATAAGGATGCGACCATGACTTACCAGCCAAAAGCCGACTTCCTGCGCGTGATGACCGAGCGCGGATACATGAAGGACTGCACCGACCTTGAACATCTCGATAAGGCGTTCGGGGCTGGGGTTGTGCCGGCTTATATAGGTTTTGATTGCACGGCCCCGTCATTGCATGTCGGCTCGCTACTGCAAATCATGATGCTGCGTTGGCTGCAAAAGACGGGACATAAGCCCATCGTCCTGATGGGCGGCGGCACAACGAAGGTGGGTGATCCTTCCGGCAAGGACGAGTCGCGTAAGATGCTCGACCTCGCAGGGATTGAGGCCAACAAGCAAGGCATCTTCAGCGTCTTTGATAAATACATGACGTTTGGCGACGGGCCAACCGATGCCGTCATGATGGACAACGCGGACTGGCTCGACAAGCTGAACTACATCGACTTTCTGCGCGATTACGGCCCGCATTTCACCGTCAATCGGATGCTGACCTTTGACAGTGTCAAGCTGCGGTTAGAGCGCGAGCAACCGCTGACCTTCCTTGAATTCAACTACATGCTGCTGCAGGCCTATGACTTTCTGGAATTACACCGCCGTATCGGATGCCAGTTACAACTTGGCGGGTCGGATCAGTGGGGCAATATCATAAACGGCATCGAGCTAGGCCGCCGAGTGGATCAGGCCGAACTGTTCGGCATTACCACACCGCTGATCACCACCGCCGACGGCGCGAAGATGGGCAAGTCTGCCGCTGGGGCGATCTGGCTCAATGCCGATATGCGTTCGCCCTATGAGTTCTGGCAGTTCTGGCGCAACACGATGGATGCCGATGTTGGGCGGTTCCTACGGCTATTCACCGAATTACCACTCGATGAATGTGCACGGCTGGAAGCGCTGGAAGGGCAAGAGATCAACGAGGCGAAGAAAATTCTCGCCACCGAAATCACGACGCTCTGTCATGGTGCTGATGCCGCCTCGCAAGCCGAAGAAGCCGCACGGGTGACGTTTGAGCAAGGCGCGCTGTCGGAAGACTTACCCACTGTCACGCTGACAGCGGAAGACGTTGGCGACGGTATTTCGATCGGCGCGCTTTTCGTAAAAGCTGGTCTCGCGAAATCGGGCAAAGATGCCAAGCGCCTCATTGGCGAAGGCGGCGCGAAACTGGATGACGGCCCCATTGCGGGACCAAGCCTGATGCTGACGGCAGGTGACCTCGCTGAACCGCGCAAACTCAGTGCGGGCAAAAAGCGCCATGCGCTCGCGAAGATGAGTTAAGAAGCCTTCGCGCGGCGAGGCTCTGCCATTTTCGTGCGAGAGGACGCCGCAAGGACGGATCGCACGGCTCGCTGGAAATCTTTGAGGTGAAACGGCTTGTGCAAGATTTCCGAGACGCCGAAACTTTTCGTATGGCTCAGAAAGTCACTTTGCACGTAGTCGCCTCCGCCAGACATGGCAATGATCGGCACATGAGGAGAATCGTGCTGTGCATTGAGTATCGCCTCTAACCCGTCGATGCGCGGCATGAACAAGTCCGTGATCATCAGATCAATGTGACCCATTTTCGCGATGTTAAAGGCCATGAGTCCGTTATCACTTTGGATGACGGTGTGCCCGTCTGCCTCCAAGGTTTCTTCGAGCAAACCGCGCAGCATGTCGTCATCGTCAAGCAAGAGAATGATAGCCATTGATCGAACCTCCGGTTTCGCAAAGCCGCCGCAAAACGTTGCGACTGAATTAACCGTACCGTGTCGAAAAATACGGAACGTTAATGCTGATGACCGAAGTCTCTGAATTTTCGTAAACTCACCGTGAAACTTCTTTGCAATACTTATTTATCGTCAAACTATCAGAACAATATGCAAGTAAACAAATTTAGACAGTTAGAGTTATAGCATCCTACAAACAGTCAAGCCGCAAGGGCCGTATTGACCGCATGAACCAATGTTTCCGGTTCGAAAGGTTTATGCAGGACATCACGCGCGCCAAAAATGCTGGCGACTTCGAGATAATCTTGATGAAAAGCCGGACTGCCGCCGGACATCGCAATGACCTTAAGATCTTCACGAATTGCAAGAGCCGCACGAATGGCATTCAAACCGTCAATCCGAGGCATGACGAGATCAGTGATCATCAGATCAAGCGAGTTCAGAAGATCGTCGTCGTAGGCTGCCAGTCCATTGTCACTTTCGACGACAACGTGGCCTTCATCACGTAGCGCTCGCGACACAATCCGGCGTAAGGCCGTACTGTCCTCTAACACCAGAATGTTTGCCATGACACTATCCTATCGAATCAGTCGAAAAACCCATTAGAAATGATTGAAGTGATCTTCGGCAACTTCACACTTTATGCTGAACAATTCGCTAATACTTACTGACGCGCCGTATCCATTGCCTGAATAGCGGCCTCCACGCCGCCTGATGCGAACGGGGCGTTCATCTCTGATAGCGCCAGTTCGACGGTGGCCAGCGTACCGAGGATCATCGGTTCATTCACATGGCCCATATGGCCAATCCGAAACGCGCTGTTGAAATCAAGCCCAATGCCAAGACCAAGCGTCAGGCTGAGCTCATCCTCACAACGGCGACGCAAGACTTGGGCGTCCATATCGCCGGTCAGGATTGTCGTGACGGCGTCCGAGCGACCCATTGGATCAGAAATATTAAACTCAATCGGCCCGCCCTCGCCCCAACGTTCGACAGCCGCGCGCACCCCGCACGCGATCCGCGTGTGACGGGCGTAAACCGCATCCAGCCCCTCTTCAGCGATCATATCGAGGGCTTCGCGCAAACCGAACAGGTGATTGACCGGCGCAGTCCCGCAGAACAGCTTATAATACATATCGGGGGCAGCACGGGGCAGCCAATCCCAATACCCTGACAAACAGCCGTTTTCCTTGCGTCGCGCCATCGCCTTATCATTGGCGAACACAAAGCCCAATCCCGGCGGCGTCATCAGTCCTTTTTGGCAAGCTGCAACGGTCACATCGACGCCCCAAGCGTCCATCTCGTAGGGCACGCAACCAAAGCACGCGATGCAATCAACCATATAAAGCGCGGGATGCCCCGCCGCATCAATCGCCTTGCGGATGGCTTCGATGTCATTCCAGACACCCGTCGCCGTGTCGATCTGCACGACAAGAACAGCTTTGATTTCGTTTTCTGTGTCCGCTCGCAAACGTGCTTCGACAGCAGCCGGATCAACACCCTTACGCTCTGGCGCGTTTAACGTCTCGACCGTTGCACCCATCTGCTCTGCCAAGATGCCCCAGCCCACCGCAAAGCGCCCGGACTCCAGAACCAGAACTGTATCCCCCGCCGAGATCGTGTTGAACAACGCGGCGTCCCATGCGCCGTGACCGTTGGCGATATACATCATGCAATCGCCTTCCGTTTTCGCGACCTTTTTCAAATCGGGGAACAGGCTGTGCGTGAGCTCGATCAGCGGGCCTTCATAGATATTGACCATCGGCCGATTCATCGCGCGCATCACACGTTCAGGCGTGACCGTGGGACCAGGTATTGCGAGAAAGTGACGACCAGTGTCGATGGGCATGGGAAGACATCCTTGATGATTGCCTGCCGCCTATATGATGATGTGACCCTCGGCGTCTAGCGCTGGACGTTATTCTCTGACGCAGCTTGCTGCGCCGATGCGACGCCTCTAATCCATTCGATAAAGGCTGCGACGTCGGCTCGTTCTTCCGCCTTCTCCGTCGTCACAAGATCAAAGCCAATCTCGGACCGCAACTCCTCATCAAAGGGTTTGACCAGATGACCGGAGTCGATCACATCGCGCAGAATCGGACCACTGGCTAGCACGACCCCCTGTCCAGCAACCGCCGCCTGAACCGCCTGACCATAATCGTTGAAGTGAAGCGTGCTGTCGCCCCGATAACTTGGCACCCCGAGACGGGTAAACCAACTGTCCCATGCGAACCACGCGCGCGTATTCTTTGCCCATGACAGTCGCGAAATGTCCCAGTGGATCAGCGGAACACGTTTTAGGTCGGACAGATGCCGAAGCGGTTCCAAACCATCGCGCAGCGTTGGACTACAGGCCGGAAAAACCAAATCATCGAAGAGGCGGTAACAGCGTTCCGCGTTATTCGTGATACCATACCGGATCGCGACATCGACCTCTCCCCGGCGCAAATCTGCAACCTCTTGCGTGGAGTCAATCAACACGCTGACATGAGGATGGGCCACGCGAAAGGCATCCAGTTTTGGCACGAGCCACATGGTCGCAAACGATGTCTCGACCGAGAGGATCAGGCGCGGCTGGCGCTGTTCGCCTCGTATTTTCTCGACTGATGAATCAAGATGACGCATCGCACTGGCCAGATCATCGAGACCGGAAAGTCCCTTGCGCGTCACCGCCAAGCCTCGTCCTTGGCGCTCGATCAGTTTCGTATCAAGTGCGGTTTCAAGACGATAAACCAACTGCTTTACGGCGGCGGGCGTAACCCTTAGCTCCTCCGCCGCGCGATTATAATTGAGGTGTCTGGCAACAGATTCAAACGCCCGCAGCGCATTGAGGGAGGGAAGCCAGCTCTCAGACATAAAGTTAGATTATCTAACTTTATAGCTAGATCAAATGATTTCTCTTTTCCCAAAAGCTGAGCGAATATCTGTTTCGTAGGGCACAACACGCCCTCACATACAACGTTTTCGTCGAAGTACACGAGGACGGAAACCAGATCAAGGGGACCGACAAATGCGTTCGAGTGATGGAAAAACCAGAGACCTTGTGACATCGCGCCCCGGCGCGGGCTGGGACTATTCGCTGACGCGGCACCCTTATCACGAAATCGAACGCCCGATGGGCCCGCACTACTGCGTCTATAATCGTCGTCACATGGCGGTCTGTTTTGATGATCATTCGACCGAAGACGGATATTGGCGGCTACGCCAACAGGCCGCGGTACTGCATACCGGTGAATGGCCGCTGCAATTCAAAGGGCCAGATGCCGAGGCGTTGCTCGATAAGCTGTTCACCAAAGACATCACCAAGCTAAAGGTCGGCCGCTGCGGTTATGGCCTTGCCTGTTATGAAGATGGCGGGCTGATCGTCGATGGTATCCTCGTGCGTTTAACCGCAGACACATTCTGGTATGCACAGGCCGATGGTGATTTTTACAGTTGGGCCCGTGCTCACGCGGCAGGCATGAATGTCACGATTTCCGACCCGGATGTGTTTGTCTCGCAAGTCCAAGGGCCGAACTCGTTGAAAATTTTGGAGGCCGCAAGCGATACAGGGCTGCCATCGCCGTTCGGGTATTTCGCGGCGGCGCAGGTGTCTTTCGGCGGACAAAAAGTCTGGATTACCCGCACGGGTTACACGAATGAACTGGGATGGGAATATTACACAGAACCCCATCACGACGCGGACGCGCTTTGGGCACATCTGAGCAAGGCGGGTGAAGAATTTGAAATGCGGATCTTTGGCCTCGACGCCATGAATATTCGGCGCATCGAGGCGGGTATTCTCAATGCCGGAGCTGACTTCAATCAAACGACAACGCCCTACGCTGTAGGACTTGGCGCCTTTATCGACGAAAGTAAGGGCGATTTTATCGGCAAGACGGCGCTAGCGAGTGCCTCACGGGGCAAACGCTCTCACGGGATCAAATGCAACAGCGGCGAACCGCTGATCAGCGGTAAGATCAACGTGGACGGCAAGGCCGCTGGGGTGGTGACAGCAGGAGCGATGTCACCTTTCCTGGGGCATGGCATCGGGATCGGTTTGATGGATACCGACGCTCACGGCCCGGGTACGGCGATCACGGTCGGGTGCCGCGACGGATCAATGCAGCCCGCCGAACTCGTTGAACTGCCCTTCTACGACAAAGAAGGCGAAATCCAACGCGGCAAACGCGAGGATATTCCGGTCAAACCGTAGGGCAACATCTGAACAGGGAGCAAGGCCACTTCGTTCCAAAGGCTTCACTTACAGACGTCCCTACAACGGTGACGTTACGCGCCCTGTGGCCATACGAACTCTGGTCGCAGGCTGTCGTAGACGGCCGCCCATCGCTCGGTTTTGGGCAGGTAGATTCGGCGGAGGTTCCGCTGTCAAAACGGCACTGACATCACCGATCCGATATCGAAATGAGCCGAAGTCCTTTGTTCAAAAGGACGTTGCCCTCCTGACCTCCTCGCTACTGATCCGCCCGAGATGGAATAGCAGACCGGGAGGAACCGGTTCCACTGCCACCGACCTTGCCGACTTCAGCAACGATCTTGCGCAGGAAGCCGGGAGCCAGCGCAGAGAGTGGGTTGACGCTAACGACGGGTTTGT
>CAZJWF010000002.1:0-90615 GCA_964549375.1 uncultured Neomegalonema sp. | reverse complement strand
AAATTCAACCGCGCCAAATCTCATCGTTGATAGAGGTGCTCAGCTTCATTTACTTCCGGCGCTTATGTTCTTCCAGCCTTGGCATGATCTCTACGAGATTACAGGGGCGGTGGCGGTAATCGAGTTGATTGTGCAAAATTTCGTCCCAACCATCTTTGCAAGCTCCTGGTGAACCGGGGAGGGCAAAGAGATAGGTTCCTCTGGCGACGCCCGCGCAGGCGCGGGACTGCATCGTTGATGTCCCGATTTTGTTGAACGAGATCATGTGGAAAAGTGCGGCGAAGCCTTCGATTTCCTTCTCGTAAACATCCAAATGAGATTCGACGGTGACATCTCGTCCGGTCAGGCCGGTCCCTCCGGTGGAGATCACCACATCGACGTCAGGCGAGGCAATCCATTCGCGGAGCTGTGCGGAGATTTCCGCGCGCTCGTCCCGAATAATCTTGCGGTCAGCAAGAACATGGCCGTCGCCTTCAATCCGCCCTGCAAGCGTCGCACCGGATTTATCTTCATCGAGCGAACGGGTGTCTGAAACCGTAAGGACGGCGATACGGACCGCGATGAACTCACGTGTTTCGTCAATACGGCTGGCGCTCATGTTAGACCTTCAATATGAGATTTAAGAGAGAGGAGGTCGGCCCATGCGTGCCGTTTATCTTGAGGTTGCCGCAATAGATAGGCGGGGTGAAGCATCGGCAGAATAGGACGCGTCTTGCCGCCTAACGTCGCCTCCGTCCATTTTCCGCGCATCCGCATAATTCCAGTTTTGGTGCCGAGTAACGTCTTGGTCGAAACGTTGCCCATTGTGATGACCAGCGCTGGGTCGATTAAGGCGATATGCCGGTCAATGAACGGGTGGAACGTTGCTGTCTCGTCGATTGATGGTGTGCGGTTTGATAGTGGGCGCCACGGCAAGATGTTCGCGATGTAGACGGCGTTCGTGGGTTCTTCGGCATGTCGGTCCAGCCCGATGGCTGCGAGCATCCTATCGAGCAATTGCCCGGAACGTCCCACGAAGGGCAGACCTTGCATATCCTCATCCCGTCCGGGAGCCTCGCCGACAATCATAACCCGAGATTGCGGATTGCCATCAGCAAAGACGCAGTTTCGTGCGCCCGATTTCAGATCGTGTGGATATTCTGAGGTGGCCTGCTTTAGCGCGGTTAGATCGGCGCAGGCTTGTGCCGCATCAACTGCCGCCGCTGAGAGAGGAGCGGCGGATGCTGTGGATGCTTGGCTGGCTCGCTTTTTTGGGGGTGGGGATGGGTCTAGTGTCCGGTCGTGGAAGGTCTCGCTGATCGCTTCGTCTACGCCCAACTCGATCTGCCAATTGAGGGCAGCCATCAGATCTATGTGGGTTGAGGTTTCCGGCATAGGACTAGCGTAACGGGATAATTCAAGATTGCCAATCAAACAGGAATACCTTGAGTGCTGCAATAGTCGATCATAGCTTGCCGAGCTGGGGTTCCGTGCCGCTCCGCTTCAGCGATGGCGTCTGAGATGGCACCGAGATCGGCTGCGCGGATCGCACGTTTAACGGGGCCAACTGCTGCGGGGCGCATCGATAGAGAAGTGATGCCTGTAGCGGCCAGTGCCAGCGCATCGACAGGTTTCCCTGCCGCCTCACCACAAAAGCTCAATTCGGTATCATTGGTGCGGCAACGTTCGACAATTGTGCGGAGCATTCTGAGAAATGGATGACTGGTCGAGGCATACCGCCCAGCAGTTCGCTCATTCATTCGGTCCGCAGCATAAAAGAACTGGAGCAAATCATTCCCGCCAATTGAGAGGAAGTCTACCAATTTGAAAAACCGGTCGTCCTCAAATACCAGCGACGGTGTTTCCAGCATCGCGCCGATTTCCAGCTTCGATGGCGGCAGATGACGTACTGTATTTAAACGTTCGACTTCCTGCAGCACGATTTCTCGAGCGCGCTTAAATTCGTGAAAGTTTGCGACCATTGGGAACATGACCCGCAATGGTCTTCCATTTGCCGCCCGCAGCAGCGCTTGCGCCTGCATCTTTAGGACAGCCGGACGATCCAAGCCCAAACGGACAGCGCGCCAGCCGAGTGCTGGGTTTTCTTCTGACAGTTGTTTTAGGAACGGTAAGACTTTATCAGATCCGACGTCTAGCGTGCGGAAAGTGACAGGCTTGTCCCCAGCTTTGTCGAGTATGTGGCTGTAAAACCGCGTTTGCTCATCCCGTGTCGGCATTTGACGGTTCAACATGAAGTGAAGTTCCGTCCGAAGTAAGCCAACTCCTTCTGCGCCACTTTCCGGCAGGTTGGGCAGGTCCGCAGATAGGCCCGCATTGATCAACAGCTTGATATGATAACCGTCGGTGGAAACGGCGGGTGTGCCTCGCAATGCCGCGAAAGCTTGCTTTTCCTGTATACGAAGGCTGAGTTTTTCTTCGTATGCTGCGACAACGTCACTGCGCGGCCTGAAATGGACGTGTCCTTGATCTCCATTGACGATAGCCAGGTCACCCTGATGAGCTTCTCTCGAACATCGACCGGCCTGAACGACCAGAGGAATGTCCAACGCGCGGGCAACAATTGTCGCATGGGAAGACGGGGAGCCTTCCTCTAGGATGATTCCTGCAAGCGAGCCGCGCTGATAATCCATCAACTCGCCGGGACCAATCGCACGGGCAACAAGAATTGCATCCGGTGGCATAGGGTCTTCGCTTTGTGTGGGAGCCATCAGACGGCGTAACAGACGCTGAGCTAAGTCATCCAGATCATTGAATCGTTCGCGCAAGTAAGGATCGCGAGCGCGGTCGATCTTGGCACGGGCGTCTGTGCGGGCGGCATCTACGGCGGCTTCGGCCTTAAGGCCGGTGGCAATGCTTGCCTCCAATCGCCGCAACCATCCATCGTCGTTGGCGAATAGGCGATAGGTTTCCATCACATCGCGATGTTCGCCAGTTGCTGGCAGGTGAGCGGATTCGATCAAATAGTCAATATCAACCCGTAACTGATCCATCGCATCTCGGAGACGGTTGCGTTCATGGACGACATCATCGGCAATTGGATTGGGTAGCAATAAGCGTGGCTCGTGTAGATGGACGTGACCAATAGCGACTCCATCAGAAGCGCCAGTTCCAATGGCGTGAAACGGTCCTTGATCGCCATTTTCGTCCGTTGGATCGGGGGGCAGCAACGTGCCAGCGTCGGCGATTTCGGCAATCACCATCGCGACAAGACGCAGCGCTTCCTCTTCTTCTTCATTGTAAAACATGGGACGTTCGTTCTGGACCACGAGAACGCCGATCACCCTGCCCAAACGCTGAATTGGAACGCCAAGGAAAGAGCTATAAACTTCTTCACCTGTTTCCGGCAGATACCTAAATTCAGGGTGGTCGTGAGCCTTGGACGTGTTGACGGTTTCCGCGTCGCGCGCGATTACTCCCACGAGACCTTCGCCGACGCGCAGGCGTGCACTATTGACCGCTTCGGGTTTTAATCCTTCGGTCGCACAGAGCTCTAACATCTCGCGACCGCGTAACAGGTAGACCGAGCATACTTCGGCAACCATACTTGTCGCTATCAGTCGGACAATTTGATCAAGACGAGACCGGCCATCACCGGGCGCCGCGAGTGCCTCTCGCAAACGTCGGAGCAAAAGACGTGGAGCGACGGCCCCACCTGGCTTTGCTTGCGCCGGCGAGGCTCCCCACCCGGAGGTGGGTTTGTCGCTCATGTGGATTCTAACCCAAAAGCAGTATGAAGTGAGCGTACAGCGAGCTCCATATATCGGCGCTGTATCAGCACGCTGACCTTGATTTCTGACGTGGTGATGACCTGAATATTCACTCCGTCATCCGCGAGTGCTGCAAACATGCGCTGCGCGACCCCGGTATGGGAGCGCATCCCGATGCCGACAACGGAGACCTTTGCGACGTCTTTATCCGCAACAAGCCCCTTGAAGCCAATTTTGTCTTTTGCGGCTTCTATGGTTGCGACGGCGCGGTCAAACTGATCCATATGGACGGTGAATGTCATATCCGTGCGATTATCTTCTGAGATGTTTTGCACGATCATATCTACGTTGACGGCGGCATCGGCGAGCGGACCAAAGATGGCGGCGGCGATTCCGGGACTGTCGTCTACGTCCTGCAGCGTGATTTTTGCTTCTTCGCGCGAGAACGCCACACCCGTTACGACGTCACTTTCCATGATTTTTTCCTCATCGCACACTATGGTTCCTGGCTCGTCCGAGAAACTGGAGCGCACCTGTAAGGGCACGTTGTAGCGCATCGCGAGCTCGACAGAGCGGGTTTGCAGAACTTTCGCGCCTTGCGACGCGAGTTCAAGCATTTCTTCGAAGGCGATTTTCTCAATCTTCTGTGCTTCAGGTACAACACGAGGGTCGGTTGTGTAGACTCCATCGACATCGGTGTAGATGTCACAACGATCCGCTTTAAGTGCTGCGGCCAAGGCTACCGCGCTAGTGTCTGAACCGCCGCGACCCAAAGTGGCGATACGGCCATCTGGCGAGACTCCCTGAAATCCAGCACAGACCGCATGTAATCCTTCATCAAACTTTGTCAGCATTTGATCAGTGTCGATGCTGTCGATGCGCGCGGCCCCGTGGGTGGCATCGGTTTTCATAGCGATTTGCCATCCTTGCCATGACCGGGCCGGGACGCCCAAAGACTGCAGCGTCAGGGCCATCAACCCTGATGTGACTTGTTCTCCCGATGCAACGACGGCGTCATATTCGCGCGCGTCGTATAACGGCGAAATGCCTCGGACGAGATCGACAAGCCGGTTCGTCTCGCCAGACATCGCTGAGACGACGACCGCAACCCGCCAGCCAGCATCCACCTCGCGCTTGACTTTATGCG
Source organism: uncultured Neomegalonema sp. (assembly GCA_964549375.1). Taxonomy (GTDB): domain Bacteria; phylum Pseudomonadota; class Alphaproteobacteria; order Rhodobacterales; family Rhodobacteraceae; genus JAHDDY01. The sequence goes on along the minus strand of CAZJWF010000002.1, from coordinate 85,761 downwards.
CGGCGTTCAAAATTCGCTCAGGATCGGCGACGGATGTGCCGCCGAACTTCATGACCAGAATGGGCATTTGGCCGCTCCAGGAATTCGCGCAAAACCTTGCCGTTGCGCGTGTGGCGGTGATGTATCGGAGGACGCAGTCGGAAGCAAGATTGGGCTTGCCGTGCGGCGTATAATTCATGCTGCTTCATGTGAGATCAAAAGCCGTCGCGAGAACAATGTCTCTTAAGTTGCACACTGGCTCCCAAACTACGATTTCAGAGTGCCTGGAATAAAATCCGTCAGGTTTATTGCTGCTGGTTCGTTGGGTAATTTTTGGGCGTTTTTTCGTGAAAACAAGCGTATGGTACCTGATCTTCTCTCCAGTTAGCCGCGCAATCTCAACGGGAGTGGCCCGGCATTTGCTGTCTCGTTGATAAACGACCCCAGACGCGATCAACGTGTCGGATATTTGGATTGAAACGAGACAGATACGGAACCATGAAACACTCAAAACCCCGATATGGAGCATTTAAACTTAACAAGATCTGCCCAAGCAGTTGGGTCAGTTGGTCGTGCTACAGCTTTGGTTTACTGTTCGCGCTGACGCCATCCGTGCTGCTTGACATCGCGAAAGGCGGTCTCGGCGCCGCCATTCTAGCGACGACAATTCTGCTATTTTTTGTGAGTGCATCGCTCGTACAACGCCACATGCGCCTATCCCTTCTCTCTAGTTCTTACGGGCAACCGCAGACGCTTACGACAAGCGGTGTGTTTGGCGTGACGCGCAACCCAATTTATGTCGCCTTTTTGTTGCCGATCTTCTCGATTGGGTATTATTCGACTCCGGCGGCTCTAGCTGCTGCTGCGATTTACATCTGGTCTATGACTGCCTTCATTATCCGGTCTGAGGAAACCATTCTCAGCGCGACCTTTGGTTCGGCGTATGATGTCTATGCGGCAAAGACGCCCAGATGGTTGTTCTTCTGACGAGAAGCTTCTAGGATCGAGCGATGAAATTCGCGAGACCTAAAGTAATCGACGAAGCCCTAGTCCTGCTCTCGGCGGGAGGGTGGGACGTGCTTTCTGGTGGGACTGATTATTATCCCGGACTTCGGGATGAACCACCTGCCGCACCAATTCTTGATATTTCCGCGATTAAAGGACTGCGCGGGATCACACGAGATGCTGACGGATGGTGTATCGGTGCATTGACAACATGGACCGACGTTATCCGCGCGGATTTACCCCCGGCTTTCGATACGTTGAAACTGGCGGCGCGCGAAGTGGGTTCAATTCAAATTCAAAATCGGGCGACACTGGCGGGTAATCTTTGCAATGCGTCTCCGGCTGCGGATGGCGTGCCTCCCTTGTTGGTTCTCGATGCTTCGGTCGAATTGAGATCTGCAGAGGGTCAACGTATTGTGCCTCTCGCTGACTTTGTTCTTGGCAATCGCCGGACGGCGTTAGCGACTGGAGAGATTGTCACGGCGATACGGGTGCCTGAAAAGTCTGGCTTAGGAAGTTCAGCTTTTTTCAAGCTTGGGGCTCGGAAGTATCTGGTGATTTCAATCGCAATGGTTGCTGTGAGATTGGTCGTAGAAGCGGGTAAAGTTTCGCAGGCGGCAGTGGCGGTTGGTTCTTGTTCCGAAGTTGCCGTGCGTCTTCCATCGCTTGAGGTTGCGCTCGTCGGTCTACCTATTTCGGACTGTGCGGAAACAGTTGCCGTAGAGCATTTGCAAAATTTGTCGCCGATTTCTGACGTGCGAGCGACTGAGTTGTATCGCCGCGATGCCGCGGTTGAGTTGATTCGGCGCGCAGTTGCGAAGGCAGCATTGCTATGAAGGTGAATGGAGCGGAAGTTTCGCAGCCAAAAAATCCAGCTGCTCGGCTGTCGATGGTGCTTCGGCAGGATTTAGGGCTGACGGCGACGAAAGTCGGTTGTGATGCGGGCGATTGCGGGGCCTGTACTGTTCTTATTGGTGGAGAGACTGCTTGCGCTTGCCTGACGGCGGCGGGACAACTCAACGGTGCCGAGGTCATCACGCTGGAGGGATTGGCCGAAGATCCACTTGCCAATCGCCTGCGCGAGAGTTTTTTGCATCATGGCGCGGCTCAGTGTGGAATTTGCACACCCGGCATGATGGTCTCTGCCGTGGCGCTGCTGCGAAAGACGCCGCGCCCAAGTCGAGTAGAAGTCGAAGACGCGTTAGGCGGCGTTCTTTGCCGATGCACCGGATATGCGAAAATCGTGGATGCCGTGATGGCAGCTACTACGTTAAATTCTGAAGGCGATGCGCCGCTTGCGGGCGAAAGCATTGGATGCGCGATCCGGCATCTCGACGGGCAAGCAAAAGTCGATGGCTCGCTCGCCTATGGCAATGACGCGCTGCCCGAAGGGGCGTTGTTGGCGCGGGTGATTCGTTCGCCACATCCTCATGCTGCGTTTACGTTTGGCGATGTTGAGGCGTATCTGTCCAAGTATGGTTTGTCGGCTTGGCTAGATGCGAGCGATATTCCCGGCAAGAATTGCTTCGGCGTGATCCCTCCGCTGGCCGATCAACCCGTCTTTGCGAACGGGGTCGCACGGTATCGCGGCGAGGCCGTGGCGTGTGTCGTTGGTGACGCTGATGTCGTGCGTGCTCTGCGCGAAACAGAATTTCCAGTTTCATGGAAAATACACGCGGATGCAATGAGGCCAGACGAGGCATTAGAGGCCGAACCACTTCATCCTTCGCGCCCAAACAACATCCTCATATCGGGATTGGTCCAGCGCGGTGATGCTGAGGCTGCCATTTCCAACGCAGAACATATTTCTACTGTCGAAACATCAACGCCCTTTATTGAGCATGCTTATATTGAACCGGAGGCCGGTTGGGCAATCCGTGAAGGTGATCGCATCACCGTTCATGGTTGTACGCAAGCGGCAACAATGGACCGGGAAGAACTAGCTGGAATTATGGCGCTGGAGAAGGATGCTGTTCGGGTCGTTCCGACGGCGTGCGGTGGCGGTTTTGGCTCGAAGCTTGATGTTTCGTTCCAACCGTATATCGCATTGGCGGCGTGGCGGCTGAACTGTCCTGTTGGCATTTGCTACACACGCAGCGAGTCAATGCGTTCCACAACCAAGCGCCATCCGTCTGAAATTACTTTGACTGTCGGATGCGATGCGGACGGTGTTGTCAGCGGGTTTGATTTTCAGGGCACGTTTAACACCGGCGCTTATGCGAGTTGGGGGCCGACGGTTGCTAACCGTGTACCGGTACATGCGTCAGGGCCGTATTACATCCCGGACTATCGCGCGCGCAGCCTTGCCGTTCACACCCATTGTCCGCCGTCGGGTGCGTTTCGAGGCTTCGGCGTCCCGCAATCCGCAATTGCGCAGGAAGTAGCGTTTGATGATCTTGCCGACTTACTGGGGATGGACCGGCTTGAGTTCCGCCTCAAGAATGCCTTGCGAGATGGTCAGCCGACGGTGACCGGACAAGTCTTTGAGACGGGGATTGGAATTACTGCTTGCCTTGAAGCCCTTGCGCCTGAATGGGCTGCCGCGGGCGAGCGCATTTCCGATTATAACCGCATGGCAAACGGTTCAGGATTACGAAAAGGAATTGGTATTGCGTCGTGCTGGTACGGCTGCGGGAATACATCGTTGCCCAATCCGTCCACGGTCCGAATGGGGATTACTTCTGGAGGGGAGATTGTTCTGCATCAAGGTGCAATGGACATTGGGCAAGGCGCCAACACAGTCATCACGCAGATCGCCGCAGACGCGCTCGGCGTCCCGGTCCATTCCATTCGCTTGATCGGCGGAGACACTGACCTTACGCCAGATTGCGGCAAGACCTCGGCGTCTCGCCAGACTTATGTGACAGGGTCAGCCGCGATGCTGTCCGGTAAAGCTCTGCGCGCCGCTATATTTCGTCACGCCAATGTGCCAGAGGATGCGGTCTTTGCAATCGCAGACGGAAAAATCCAATTTGAAGAAACTGCCGTTGATCTTCGTGCGCTCCCGATCAACGAGTTTGGGTATGCCTTTATGGCCGAGGAAACTTACGATCCGCCTGTCACCGCGTTGGATGAGAATGGCCAAGGTATTCCGTATGCCGTTTATGGGTATGGGGCGCAGATGATCGAATTGACAGTCGATACTCGCTTAGGGACGGTCAAACTGGATCATATTACAACTGCGCACGATGTCGGACGTGCGATCAATCCATTGCTTATCGAAGGCCAGATCGAGGGCGGCGTGGCGCAGGGGATCGGGCTGGCATTGATGGAAGACTTCGTGCCCGGTAGGACCGAAAATTTGCACGACTATCTTATTCCGACATTCGGTGATATGCCGAGCTTTACGCATCATATCGTCGAGGTACCAGATGCCGAGGGACCATATGGCGCAAAGGGATTGGGTGAACACGTTTTGATTCCAACCGCTCCCGCAATCTTGAATGCAATTCGTCATGCGACAGGGGCGCCGATTCGGCATTTGCCGGCAACGCCTGATAAGGTCCTCGCCGCGCTCAGGGAGGTGAGTTGATGGCGGAGCGTCCGGAAAAAATCCGATGCGATGCGTGTCCGGTGATGTGCTACATCGCCGACGGGCGATCCGGTGCATGTGATCGTTATGCGAATGAAGGGGGAGAACTCGTTCGTGTGGACCCCCACGTCATTCTTGAGAAAACCCAGAACGCGGTGCCGTTTGTCGGCGATGAGTGGGACGGAAGCCTTGCGCCGAAAGAAATGTTCGTTACCGCGATAGGTGCTGGCACAACTTATCCCGATTATAAACCGGCACCCTTCATCGTGTCATCGGAGATTGATGGTGTCGATACGGTGACGATCGTAACCGAGGGTATCTTCAGCTACTGCGGCGCTAAGGTGAAGATCGACACGGACCGGCACCTCGGTCCAGAACGTTCATTGGTTCGTTGCGAAGGAGAACCGATCGGTCACGTCACCACGGCGGAGTATGGCTCTCAAATGCTGTCTCTTGGTGGCGTTCATCATCTGACGGGCGGTGGAAAAAAGGAAGGTCGCGTGACCTGTGCGACATTGTTGTCGCTATGCAATCGTGAGGCGGTTGAGCTGACAATTGATGAGGGTTCAACAATTGTTGTTGAGGCAGGTGCCCCGCCAATTATTAACGGTGCTGCGGAAGAAAGAATGCGCGTCGGTTGTGGCTCAGCGACCGTGGGCATGTTTGCGTCGCAGTGGCAGGGCCTTGTTGATGAAGTCGTGGTTGTCGATGATCATATCACCGGCGTTGTCTCTGAACATCAGGCAGGCAAAGTTTTGGGTTGGCCTGCGTCCGGTGTGCGTATCAACGGTCGGCGCTCGACACCGGGCCGCTATTTTCAGGTTGCGGAACCCGGAACAGGATGGGGGGGGACCGACCTAACCGACCCCTTGACTATCATAAAAGATTTTAAACCGGACTTCGCCAAGCCGGGGCAGTCAATGCTGATGGTCTCGACGACTGGCGAAAACTTCGCTTATTTCGAGTTGGATGACGATTTGTCACCTGTCGAAAAATCCATGCCGGAACGCTTATTGCCATCAATTCAGCGCATAGAAGAAAACTGCGAGCCAGCACTCTGTTCTGTTGCCTTTATGGGCGGAGCAGGGGGGTCGTTACGTGCTGGTGTGACCGAGAACCCAGTTCGCTTGACCCGATCCGTGCGTCAGATGCTTGCCAATGTTACCATTGGCGGTGCCCCAGCGTATCTGTGGCCGGGGGGCGGTATCACCGTGATGGCGGATGTTACCCAGATGCCCCGAAATGCCTTCGGATATGTCCCAACCCCAGCGCTTGTCGCGCCAATCGAATTCACTTTGCCAAGAGACGAGTACCTCTCGCTCGGTGGTCATGCTGATCACATCATGTCACTCGAGGACGTCGTGGCCGGGCAAGTTGGGCTGCAGAACGATCATCGTTTGACGGGGCAACGAAGGGAAAGTGCCGTTTCTGGAGTTCCGTGGCCGACCCCTATTGATGCACCAAAATGATTCCGCCTCAAGCTGCCATGCTTGGCTCCCGTTTACACCTGCAACATGGTCCTATTGATCTGATGGTCGAGGCTTGGGGTGAGGCGGAGGAGGTTAGTGCCGCGTATGCGCAAGCTCGGGCGGCATTTGAACCGATGCTGCAAACTTTAGTCGATGAACTGGCCGTTCTTAAGCAGGCAACCTGCCGCCTACAGCCAAGCGGCCCAGTCGCAAAACGCATGGTCCACGCAACGTCACGCCATCCGGAGTTTATTACACCGATGGCGGCAGTTGCAGGATCGGTGGCCGATCATATTCTTGCGGCAATGCGGGCAGGACGACGACTCTCTAAGGCCATTGTAAATAATGGAGGAGACATCGCCCTGTGGTTATCAGACTCAGAGCAGGCAATCGTTGGAGTTGGTGATTTAGGCGCGGCAGGCATGATGCTCTATCCAGTCACCTTGCGCGCGAATGATCATATCGGCGGTATTGCGACGAGCGGCTGGCAGGGGCGCTCACATTCACTTGGGATCGCAGATTTTGTGACTGTGTTCGCAAAGGATTCCGCAATCGCCGATGCGGCGGCGACCTTGATCGCGAATGCCGTAGACGTGCCGGGATGTGAGGCGGTCAAGCGTGCGCCTGCTGAGACTTTATCTCCCGACAGTGATCTTGGAGAGCGGTTGGTGACCGTCGACGTTGGGTACCTTTCTGACGTCGAGATATCGACGGCACTGAACGCTGGTCGATTGCGTGCCAAGGCGATGCAAAAGCGCGGCTTGATCACTGTGGCTGTCATTGGCCTAAAGGGTCAGTGTACGCTCATCAAGAGTGAGACGTTTCAGCCCGTTATTTTAAATCAATCAGACGAATTGCCACTCATGGGAGAAACGGCATGAAAGCTAAAATTCGCAAAATTGTTGTAACTGTTGAAGAGACGCTGTCGGAACAAGGCCAAACGATTTCACCGCCGACTCGTCGCGCAGCAGCGATTGCCGTGATCGAAAATCCATATGCCGGTCAATACGTCGAAGATCTCTCACTTTTGATGGAAATAGGTGCGGAACTTGGCGGGATGCTCGGAGAGAAATGCGTTGCGGCGCTTGGTATCACGCCGCAAGAGGCGGAAAGTTACGGCAAGGCTGCAATGGTAGGCGAGACCGGAGAACTGGAACATGCCGCTGCGCTCCTACACCCGCAAATGGGAAAACCGTTACGCGCCGCTGTTGAAAAAGGTGCAGCGCTGGTTCCGTCCTCCAAAAAGATGGGATCGATGGGTGCGCCACTCGATATTCCTCTGGGTCATAAAGATGCCGCCTATGTCCGCTCGCATTTTGATGGAATGGAGGTCCGCATCAATGATGCCCCCCGCACCAATGAGATCATGGTTGCCATTTCGGTGACAGACTCAGGTCGCCCTCTGCCGCGCGTGGGCGGACTGGAAGCCAAAGACGCAAAGGGTGAAGACGGGCTGCGTTAGCCGATTTCTAACGCCAAGCGGACAATGGCAGCGCGCAGGTCTTCGATGCCTTCTTGTTGTTCGGCTGAAGTGATAATCAGCTGTGGATAGGCGGCGGGGCGTTTGCCTATGGTCTTCGCGGTCACCTCGATGACCTTATCGAGTGCCGATGCTTTAACCTTGTCAGCTTTGGTTAGCACGGTCTGATAGCTTACCGCTGCTGTATCGAGCATATCCATTATTTCTGTATCGACTGCTTTTACGCCGTGCCGAGAGTCGATTAGGAGGAAGCAACGTCGCAGACTTGCACGCCCAGACAGATAGCCTCGCAGCACGCCTTGCCAGCGTTCTACCTCCGATTTTGGAGCCTTGGCGTAGCCGTATCCCGGCAGATCAACAAGATAGAGATCGGTAATATCCGGGTGAGATAATGCAAAATAATTAAGCTGCTGCGTGCGTCCCGGAGTGTTTGATGCGCGGGCAAGGTTTTTACGTCCCGTGAGTGCGTTGATCAGGCTTGATTTGCCGACGTTGGAGCGACCGGCGAAACAGATTTCGAAACGATCACCAGCGGGCAGTTGCTCCAAGCGTGCGGCACCAATAATGAACTCGGCTTCGCGGGCGAACAGCAGCCGCCCAGATTCAATTTCCGCTTCGGTATAGGGTGTCATTCCGTTTTCTTGCGGCTGAACAGACCTTTCATATTATCCCACAGCTCAATTTTCGCGCCTTGCGACTTCATAATCGTGGCTTGTTGGATAATCGTAAGGATATTGTTTGCGGTCCAGTAGATCACGAGGCCCGCAGGGAATGATCCGAGCAGCAATGTAAAGAACACCGGCATCCAGGCGAAGATTTTCTTCTGGATCGGGTCCGGTGGCGCAGGGTTCAATTGCATCTGCATCCACATCGTGATGCCCATGATGATCGGCCAAATCCCGATGAGCAAAAATGTCGGCAGTGACCAATCGAATAAGCCGAAGCCAGTGAAGATACTTGTCGGATCCGGTGCGGACAGGTCTTTGATCCAACCGAAGAATGGCGCATGGCGCATTTCTAGGGTCACAAACAAGACCTTATAGAGCGCGAAGAACACCGGGATTTGTAGCAAGATCGGCAAACAGCCAGCCGCCGGATTGACCTTCTCTTTTTTGTAAAGGTCCATCATTGCCCGCTGCATCGCTTGCGGGTCTTCTTTGTGTTTCTCTCTAATTTTCTCGGTTTGTGGTTGAAGCTTTTTCATCCGTCCCATTGAGACGTAAGATTTATAGGCCAGCGGAAACATCACCATTTTCACGAGGCAGGTCAGCAATATAATCGCAACGCCAAAATTTCCGACTAGTTTGTAAATGGTGCTGAGTAGCCAGAAGAATGGTTTGGTCAGAAAATAGAACCAACCCCAGTCAATCGCATCATAGAGGCGGTCGACCCCAAGCGCGTCTTCATACTGTTTCAGGACCTCGGCGCGCTTTGCGCCGGCAAAGAAGTGAATTTTACTACTCGCGCTTTCACCCGGAGCAACGGAAACGGCGTCGAGGCGCACATCCGTTTGATAAACTTCCGCTTTGACACCAACTTTATATGCGGCGGTGAATGCTCTCCCCGGTTCGGGGATCAGCGCAGTCATCCAATATTTGTCGGTGAAACCGATATATCCGTTTTCGGCGACATCGATCTTTTTGATATTCGCGTTTTCAGCGCGCTCAAATGGCGATTCTGCGAACTCGTCGTAATCCAACTCTTCCGTAATTCCGTCAGAGGCTCCAATTGCACCCTCGTGTAGGAGATACATGCCGAGGGTATCCGGTTCACCGTGGCGGGCAATTAGTCCATAGGGCCGCAAAGTCACCGCCTCTTCGAGTGGGTTCGTGACGTCTTGAGTGACAGTGAAGAGGTAATCTTTGTCGATCTCATAGCGTTTGCGAAAAATGAGACCTTTATCATTCACCCATTCCAGAACGACGGGTTGATCTAAGCCAAGTGTTCCCCCCTCAACTTGAGTCCATTCTGTTTTGAGACCGGGCAATTCACCGGCATTTGCGCCAAACCAACCAAAGACGGAATAGTAAGGATTGGGGCCATTCTCCGGAGATAGAAGCGTAACTTCAGGAGAACCTTCCTCAATGGTGACGTGATAGTCTTTCAGGTTCAGGTCATCAATACGACCACCGATGAGAGAGATGGAGCCATCGACGGCTGGGCTATCAATTGAGACACGTTGGCTTTTGGCGAGTGCGTCGTCACGCGATAATACGACTGCTTGGGCCGGGGCAACAAACCCACCCGGACTAGACGCTCCGTTTTCAACATTTGCAGGGTTAAGGGCTTGCTGAGCTGCCTGCGTTTCCTGCGCGATTCGAGCTTGTTCCCTCTGCGGCCCAATGACGAAGGCTTCCCAAAGTCCGATGACGAGAAAACTCAGCACTGCTGCGAGAATCAGGTTTTTCTGGTCGCCCATTCATTGGCTCCGAAGTCTGGGAAATTTCTACCACAGCAGGTTGTTTGCTGGTCGCGATGGTTCAAGCGGTCTGAGGCCAATAGGTCAAGAGTTTTGCGGCTCATCAGGTGGAGGAACGGGATCAAAGCCACTTCCGCTGCCCGGCCTACAGCGTATCACCCGGCGAACGGCCAACGATGTTCCTTTGATCGGGCCGTGACGATCGAGCGCTTCCAGTGCATATGCCGAACATGTGGGTTGAAATCGACAATTTGATGCAATCAGAGGTGATAGGACGAAGCGATAGATATGAAGCGGGAGTTTTATCAGTCTGATGATATTGCGCCGGATCATCGTTTTACCGAAGGATGACAACGTTCGATCGCATGGGCTAGATCAGCGCGCAATTTCTCAAACGGCAGTTCGATTGTTGCAGTTTTTCGGGCAATTAACACGTAATCGCAGCCAGAAGTACCAATTTTGGGTAACATCTTCCGAGCAAGTTCCCTCAATCGCCGCTTAGAACGATTTCGGATAACGGCGTTTCCGACCTTTTTTGAGGCAGTAAAGCCAACCCGGATTACGTCCAAACCGTCGTTTCTGGTCCGATTCTGAAGTATAAATCCGTCAGTAACGGCCTTTCGGGCTTTCGCTGCGGCGAGAAAGTCCCGCCGGTATCGCAATCCGACGAGCGCAGATGGCTCTGCGCTCATGCCGGAATTATCAAGCGCTGAGCTTTTTCCGTCCACGGGAACGGCGGGCATTGAGGATTTTACGACCGTTTTTGGTCGCCATACGCGCGCGGAAGCCGTGACGGTTCTTGCGAACGCGGTTGCTGGGTTGAAACGTGCGTTTCAAGGGGCCGCTCCTATTATTATTGGAGGTCTTGCGACATCACAGAATTACTAAAACACCCCGCCTTGCAGACTTGGGTGAGAGAGCGGCTGTATAGACGCGGCATTCGCTCGCGTCAACGGGCGGAACGCTTTAGAAAGTATCGAATTGTTTCAATCGTTCGCGGGAATTTCACGCTTGCTCAATGCACTGTGATGTACCTCACTCCGATAAACATAATCAGCGATAACGCCAGAGCGGCCAGAAAGGGCTAGTTTCATTAACCATGACGGAAGAAAAAGACATGGCAGACACAACCGCATCGCAAGGGGCGTCGCATAAGGAAAAGGGGTTCGCCCGCTTCCTTCCAGTGTTCGTTCTTGCGGGGGGGGCACTCCTTGGGTTCATTTTTCTGCGTGAATATCTGACGTTAGATACCCTCAAGGAGAACCGAGAAGCGTTGCTGGCCTGGCGGGACAACAACTACTTGCTCGCTGCTTTGGCGTACGTCGCGGCTTATGTGACGGTCGTGGCGTTCTCGATTCCCGGCGCTGCATTCATGACACTTACAGGCGGTTTCCTGTTTGGTTTGGTGCCCGGAACTCTGCTGACAGTCATTGGTGCGACGACAGGTGCGGCTTGTATTTTCCTTGCTGCTAAAACCAGCTTTGGCGAATCATTGAAAGAGCGCGCTGGCCCGTGGATGGAAAAATTTGAGAAGGGCTTCCAAGAAAACGAGATTAGTTTCCTATTTCTGCTGCGCCTCGTGCCAGCTCTGCCGTTCTTCGTCGCCAATCTATTACCGGCATTTTTCGGCGTTTCACTGTTTACGTATGTTTGGACAACTTTCCTTGGTATTTTGCCCGGAACGGCAGTTTATACGTCAATCGGCACAGGTCTCGGAGAGGTGTTTGCGAAGGGCGATGAGATTTCTCTGAATGTATTTGCTGAGCCAGCAGTCTGGGGGCCTTTTGCAGCTCTGACGGCCTTGGCGATCATGCCAATTATTATCAAAAAGGTACGGGGCAAACCCGATACTGTGAGAGACGAGGCGGATGTCTGAGAATTTAAAAGTTGATCTTTGTGTAATCGGTGCGGGTTCTGGCGGTTTATCGGTTGCGGCTGGTGCAGTGCAGATGGGCGCTTCTGTAGCTCTGATTGAAAAGGGAGAAATGGGCGGTGACTGCCTGAATTATGGCTGTGTGCCATCGAAGGCCCTGCTCGCCGCCGCGAAGTCGGCTCACGCGCACCGCTCAGGTGAGAAGTATGGTGTTGCTGTCGATGAACCAAAAGTCGACTTTGTCGCTGTAAACGCCCACGTCAAAGCCGTGATTGCAGGTATTGCACCACACGACAGTCAAGAGCGGTTTGAAGGTTTGGGATGCACTGTCATCCGGGATGGCGCGAAATTTGTTGGTCCAACCACTGTCGAAGCGGGCGGATACACGATTGATGCGCGCCGCGTTGTGATATCGACTGGCTCCTCGCCTTTTGTGCCGCCTATTGAGGGTCTGCAGGACACCCCTTATTTCACGAACGAGACAATTTTCGACAATACTGGACTGCCCGAAAAGCTGATTATTGTTGGTGGTGGCCCGATCGGGATGGAAATGGCGCAGGCACACCGTCGCCTTGGTGCTGATGTGGTGGTTTTGGAAGGTGCGAAAGCCCTTGGAAAAGACGACCCCGAGTTAACCGAAATCGCGTTAGAGAACCTCCGAGCTGAAGGACTGGATATTCGCGAAAATGCACTCGCGGAAAAGGTCTCGAATGAAAATGGGAAAATTCAAGTCTACCTGCAAGGTGGAGAAATCGTGGAAGGCACGCACTTGCTCATGGCCGTTGGGCGACAGGCAAATGTTGACGGATTGGATCTGGAAAAAGCCGGAGTTGAGTATAACCGCCGAGGTATCTCAGTTGATGCACACCTAAAGACGACAAATAAAAAGGTCTTTGCCATTGGCGACGTGACCGGCGGGCTGCAATTCACCCACGTTGCAGGTTATCATGCCGGTGTTGTCATTCGCAGCGCCCTTTTTCAGATGTTTTGGGCGAAGGCTTCGACTGATCATATCCCCTGGGTAACGTATGTTGACCCGGAAATTGCCCATGTCGGGTTGACTGAAGATCAAGCGAAGACAAAATTTGGGAACGGCGTTTCGGTTTTACGGTTTGCCGCTAATGAAACCGACCGTGCTCAGGCGGAGCGTACAGGAAAAGGCCTGATAAAAGTTGTTCTTAAAGGATCAAAGATCGTTGGTGCATCTATCGTCGGAAAAGGGGCTGGCGAGATGATCCACATGTGGGCGTTTGCCATTGCGAACAAACACAAGATTGGTGCAATGGCAGGATATGTTGCGCCATATCCGACGTTAGGCGAAGCGAGTAAACGTGTCGCTGGAAGTTATTATACTCCCAAGCTATTTAGTGATCGGACGAGAAAAATCGTTAGATTCCTTTCTAGGTTTGGCTAGGTCGAAGGCAACAGAAAGGCTTCGCCTGTATGCGAATGTTGCGAAGTTTGTCAGGACGACTGCTTATTCTCACGATTTTGTTCGTGATGCTGGCAGAGGTTCTCGTGTTTGCGCCGTCTGTCGCACGGTTTCGGGTCGACTACCTTAAAGAGCGGCTAGCGGCATCGAATATCGTGGCGCTCGCTTTGTTGGATCGTGAAGTCGCTTCTGACAATGAAATGGACCTCCTACAAAGTGCTGAGGTCCGATCAATTGCCTTGCAGCGGAACGGGGCACGTCTGCCGGTCTTGCGCGGTAATTGGGCTGACCCGGTCAACGAGACGTTCGATTTAGATAACCATTCAATCCTTGACGATCTGCTTGAAGGCTTCGCTGTGTTGGCCCGCAATGATCCGACGCGGGTAATTCGAGTGATGGGCTCGCCGGAAGCAGCGCGAAACCCGATGGGAGACAAGATCGAGATAACCCTAAGGGAGACACAGTTGCGAGAGGCAATGGTGGCCTTTGGCGTGCGCGTTTTACTGGTTTCGCTGGTTATTTCGCTCCTGACTGCCGGATTGGTGTTTGTAAGCCTCAATCGGTGGCTGGTTCGGCCTATTCGTCAAGTCACATCAAATATGATCGCTTTTCGCCAAGCGCCTGAAGCGGCAACGATTATCTCACCCGGAACGGGCCGGGGTGAAATTGGTGAAGCTCAACTCGAACTGGCAGCCATGCAAACAGAGCTGCGTGCATCTTTAAAACAAAAAACGCGCCTTGCCGGATTGGGTGAAGCGGTTGCGAAGATCAATCACGACCTGCGAAATATCCTCGCGTCGGCGCAGATTCTGACGGATCGGCTAGAAACAAGTCAGGATCCGATGGTTGCCAAGACGGCGCCCAAATTGCTGCGATCTCTCGACCGCGCGACGGCTCTATGCGAGCGTACCTTGGAATTCGGAAAAGCTGAGGAACTGGAACCAGAACGGCGTCGGATCATCATGACGACGTTTTTGAATGAGGTTCAGGATCATTTGTCGGTCGCACATTCCCAGAATGTGAAAATCGAAGTTGATTGTAAGCCAGAGGTCTATGTCGAAGCAGACCCTGATCAACTTTACCGGATTGTCTATAATCTCGCGAGGAATGCGGCGCAGGCATTGGAGGCGACGGGCAAGGGGGGAACCGTTTCTCTTGCGGCCCGTCGATACGATGACAAAGCGGAGATAGACGTGATTGATGACGGTCCGGGCATGCCAATCGTCGCGCGTGAAAACCTCTTTAAAGCTTTTAAGGGCGGTGTGCGAAAGGGCGGTAGTGGGTTGGGGTTGGCCATTGCGCTTGAACTTGCGCGCGGCCACGGCGGTACGGTCGAGTTGCTTGACAGCACCACAGAGGGAACCTGTTTTCGCGTAACAATCCCCGATACGGCAACTGCTGTATGACGTTTCGTTCCGGGCAACGCAATGCGTTGACGGACATCGACGGTATTCGCGTCGGGAATGCCGAGGACCACATCGCGCGAACTGGCGTGACAATCGTTCGGTTTGATCATGCGTTGCGCTGCGCTGTGGATGTTAGAGGCGGCGGTCCAGCGACTCGCGAAACGCATGCGGTTGGTTCTGATGGAACTCTAGGCATTGCCCATGCGATTGCGTTGTCTGGCGGGTCAGTGTTTGGCCTCGGTGCTGCCGATACCGTTGCAACAAAATTATCTGCTCAGAAGGAGGGAATCGTTCCGGTTGCGGGTACGCCTCCGGTGCCCATTGTACCCGCGGCGTCTCTTTATGATTTGAACAACGGCGGTGATAAATCTTGGGGTGAAGGCCCACCTTACGGACGCCTTGCTGCTCAAGCGATGGAGTACGCGTCGAAAGAGGTTAAGTGTGGCTCTGTTGGCGCTGGATTTGGTGCGCTGGCGGGTGCTTGGCTTGGCGGTTTGGGCACGGTGTCGCTTGATTTGGGCGACCGTGGAGCAGTTGCTGCGATGGTTGCGGTTAACTCGATTGGTTCTCCCGTTATGCCGAGTGGAGATTGTTTTTGGGCATGGCCCTTTGAGGTCGGTCAAGAATTCGGTGGCCTCCAACCCAATCCATCGTCTCGTATTTCCGATCCATTGCCCCGCGACGCTAAAGGCGGTGTGGCCGTTGGGCAGGCGACGTGCATTGGCATCATTGCGATCTCGGTCCCGGTGGATCGCGCCTCTCTGCGGCGTATCGCGATCATGGCGCAAGATGGCTTGGCGCGCGCGATTCGGCCCAGCCATGCACCGTTCGATGGCGATACAATTTTCGCAGTATGTCCAAACATGCCTTCGATCGCTGATACAGAAGAAATCCTTCACCTCGGTTCGGCGGCAGCAGATTGTGTTGCAAGGGCGGTCGCGCGGGGTGTTTGGGAAGCCTCTGCCGAAACAGATCGCGCGCCGAGCTTCAGGCGGGCTTCCGTTTCCCGTTAGCTACCCCTATAAACACCACAAATCTAAATCTTCATAACGAGGTGACTCATGGCCGGTCATTCCAAATGGGCCAATATTCAGCACCGCAAAGGGCGTCAGGACAAGCTCCGTTCCAAGCTGTTCTCGAAGCTTTCGAAAGAAATCACAGTTGCCGCCAAAATGGGCGACCCTGATCCTGAGAAAAACCCGAGATTGCGTCTGGCGGTTCGCGAAGCAAAATCGCAGTCCATGCCTAAAGATAACATCGAACGCGCGATCAAGAAATCGCAAGCGGGCGAGGGAGATGATTACGAAGAAATCCGCTACGAGGGCTATGGGCCCGGCGGTGTTGCGATGATCGTAGAAGCGCTGACGGACAATCGAAATCGAACTGCTTCAACAGTACGTTCTACATTTTCGAAAAGTGGCGGAAATCTTGGTGAAACCGGCTCTGTCGGTTTCATGTTTGATCGTGTGGGACAGATTCTCTACCCGACCAGTGCTGGTAATGCCGACGCGATTTTTGAAGCAGCAATTGAAGCTGGCGCTGAAGACGTTGAGAGCGACGAAGAAAGCGGACACACAATCTTCTGCGCGGACACTGACCTGAACGACGTGTCAAAAGCGTTGGAAGAGGCGTTGGGTGAAGCAGAGAGCGCGAAACTTGTCTGGCGCCCACAGAATACAAATCCCGTCGATGTCGATCAGGCAAAATCTCTGATGAAGCTGATCGATGCGTTAGAGGATGACGACGACATCCAAAATGTTACTTCGAATGCTGATTTTACAGACGAAGTAATTGCGGCCCTTGGGGAATGACCGCAACATTGCCGAACCTAGCCTGAAAATACTGCGGCTGGGTTGATCCGCCCGTGATCAATATGTGTAAGTCGAATTGGGAATAGGGGCTGGATTAATCTGCTGGACAGGTTGTTGACGGTAGATGGTTTGTTGTTGTGGAACAGGCTGATAGACCGATTGAGTCTGTTGCTCATCTACTGGGCGAGCCTCGGTCGCGGCTTGTTCAAGAGCTTCACCTCCAGCAGCAAGGTCGCGTCCAAAACCCTCAACGGTGTTGCATCCGGCGATAGAGGCCAGTAAAGCAAGTGCAAATAGCGGTTTCATAATATTCTCCGATTTTTTGCAATCAGGCGCGTGAAAATAGGCGAAACTCAGGCCGGAGTCATCCCCCGCAACCGTTCGCTGCGTCGGCGCAACAGTTCAAGCGTCGTGAGCAGCAGGATCGAGAGGATCACGAGTATCGTCGCGACGGCCAAGATCGTCGGCGAAATTTGCTCCCGAATACCCGAATACATTTGACGCGGTATCGTGCGGTGTTCCGGCCCTGCGAGGAATAAAACAGCCACGACCTCATCGAATGAAGTGATAAAGGCAAACAGACCGCCCGACACGACGCCGGGTAAAATGAGCGGCATTTGGATTTTCCAGAATGTCCGAGCTGGCCCAGCACCCATCGATGCCCCGGCCCGTACAAGACTTTTGTCGAATCCAACCAATGTCGCGGTCACGGTGATGATCACAAACGGCGTCCCCAGTGCAGCGTGGGCAAGGATAACGCCCGCATAGGTCTGCGCCAGAATCCAAGAACTCGCGTCGGGGTCGCCCAGCAGCCATGAACTAGGGTTGAAGTTCGTCGAATAGAAATAAAACATGCCCGCCGCTGTCACGACCAACGGGACAATCAACGGCGAGATCAAGATGGACATGATCAAGCTACGTGCTGGCATCTCTGAGCGTGACAGGCCAATGGCGGCTAAGGTTCCGAGGCTGACTGCAATGAGTGTCGCAAAGAACCCGATGAAGAAGCTGTTCCGCATCGCCCGCACCCATTGGGCGTTGTCCCACGCATCCGTAAAGAAACTCGGCGGTGCCGTGTGAAATGGGCTGAGTGCTTTCCATAACCAGTCGAAGAAAATACCCCAAGAGCGTTCTTGTTCGGGGTCAGCCATCCCGTTGGTTAGAATATCGAGGTACCAACGCAGCGAATAGGCCTCCTTGTCAAAGGCCAGCATACCGTCAGTAAAGCTGAAATACGGCTCAGCGTTGAAGCTCAGCGGCGCGATGATCAGGATAGGCGTGATCAGGAAAACAAAGATCAGCGCGCAAATCGCCAAGTATGTGAACTTCCATATGCGCTCACCTGTGGTGGCATAGGGGGGTAGTTTGGCCATGACTTACCCCAACTTCATATTGTCGATGCCGACGATGCGGTCATAGAGCCAGTAAAGGAAGAGAACGATCACCAGCAAAATTCCACCAAGCGCTGCCGCGAGTGACCAATTTAGTGATTTTTGCATGTGATAGGCGATGAAGTTCGAGATCAGTTGTCCATCCTGACCACCGACCAATGCCGGCGTGATGTAATACCCGATGGCGAGAATGAAAACGAGCAGGCCACCCGCGCCAATGCCGGGGATCGTTGCGGGAAAGTATACCCGCCAAAACGCTGTCCAGTTTGTCGCGCCAAGGCTTTTAGCCGCGCGGACATGGCTGGGCGGGATGGCTTTCATCACCGAGTAGATTGGCAAGATCATGAAGGGCAGCAGGATATGTGTCATCGCGATGATTGTGCCCGTCATATTGTAGATCAGGCTGTACCTCGCAGTGTCACCGGTGATCCCAATCCAGACGAGTATGTCATTCAATACCCCTTGGCTTTGCAGCATGGCGATCCAAGCTGTCGTGCGCACTAGTAATGAGGTCCAGAATGGTAAGAGTACGAGAATCATAAGCAGGTTTGCTTGCCGCGCAGGAAGATGAGCCAGCAAATACGCAACAGGAAAACCGAGCAGGATGCACGCGAACATGACGCCGCCTGAGACGAGCAAGGTCTTCACGAACAAAGATACGTAAATCTGCCGATCTTCCGGTTGCTCGGTAAAGCTGCCATCCGCGTTGTATTTCATGTCGACGGCCGCGGCATAATAGGCGGGGGTATATGTCTTCGAGGCAATCTTCATCGCCTGCCATGTTTTGACGTCACCCCAATCCTTGTCGACGTCAATAAGTGCAGCAAGAAACGGCGCTTCTAGTTTTTTCGCTTTTCGGGCGGTTTTGGTGAAAAGGGACCGCGTGCCTGACAGTTCGCGATTAACGCGGGTCGCGACTTTGCCGATGGTCTTGGCTTTGCGGCTTTCGATCAAATCAGCAACCAGCGCGGCGGCCATCTCTTCTGTCGGCTCGCTGTTGCCGTCCCATTCTTGCAAAATCGCGGCAGAAGCCGGCATCCGTTCGGAATAGGTGCCGTCTTTCACGCCCTGCCACATCAGAGTCAAAATCGGGATAATGAAGCTGGCGAGAATAAAAATCAGCAGTGGCGCAACGAGCATAAATGCCCTGCGGCGGCTAACCGACAAAGCGCGCCGAAGTTTTTTCTTCAACGGCACGCCATCAGCGGTCACAAGAAGGCCGCTTCGGTCAACCTGAGGGGTGACATCAGTCATCAATATGCGCCAGAAAAATTGAGAAAAGAAATGGGCCGCCCCGTGTGAGGCGGCCCGGTATCAGATCAACCAGCAAGCCAAGCGTTGAAACGCTCGTTCAACTCGTCTTGGTTATCAGCCCAAAACTCAAAGCCATTTGCAATCGCGTTGACGAAGTTTTCTGGAGCCGTCGGCATGTGTGGACCCATTTTGAGATCTGGGTCGGAGTTGTAGCTGCCGACAAGTGCAGAAGACGACAGGCGTGCAGGGCCGTAAGAAATCCATGCTGCTTGGTCTGCAAGACGTTGTGTGTCGGTTGAGAACGCAAGGAAGTCGAGTGCAGCTTCTTTGTTAGGCGCGCCCTTCGGAATTACCCAAAGGTCAACGTCAAATACTTGACCGTCCCAAACGATTTCAAATGGCTTACCTTCGGAGGCCATCGCGTTGAAGATGCGGCCATTATACGCCGTAGTCATTTGTACTTCGCCATCAGCGAGAAGTTGTGGAGGCTGTGCGCCCGCTTCCCACCAAACGACATCATCTTTGATCTCGTCGAGTTTCGCAAAGGCACGGTCAACACCTTCGTCAGTGCTGAGCACGTCATAAACATCCGCAGCCGCAACGCCGTCGGCGACGAGTGCCATTTCGAGGTTAGCCTTTGGCGACTTACGCAGGCCACGTTTGCCTGGGAACGCCTTGGTGTTGAAGAAATCAACCATCGAGCGCGGGCGATCAAAGGCGTTGTACTTCGATCCATCGTAAGCAAAGATCGTCGACCAAACGATGTTAGCCACCGCGCAATCGTGGAGAGCCAAGCTGATAAAATCTTCGGTTGCTGGCGTTCCGTCTGGTGCTGCTGGCAGCTTCGAGTGGTCGATTTCTTCTAGCAGACCTTCGTCGCAACCACGGATCGCATCGGACAATTCTACGTCAACGATGTCCCACGTGACGTTGCCGGCTTCGACCTGTGCTTTGATTTCAGCGAGGCCACCATTGTAGTCTTCGGAAATAATCTTGTTTCCGGTCTTCGCCATCCAAGGCTTGTGATAGGCCTCTACCTGTGACTTCGTGTAGGCACCGCCCCACGATACCGCGGTAATGGTGTCTGCGGCCTGCGCCGCACCCGTGAGGGCAATGCCGCTAGCTGCGGCGAGCAGGATTGCTCTGGTCATTTTACTCTCCCTGTTTTGCCGGATAATCCGACCTTCTTCTTCACCGACCGTGAACGGTTGGCGTCATCTCACGCCGCATCAAGTGCGCGGCAATCTTCGGTCATCCAACCAACGGGGCACGTCTCGCCCACATTCAACGCTGCATGATCCGAGGAATTGGGGACTTTGACGATAAATTCGTCATGTCCGGCAACCGCCATTCGACAGCGAATATGGTCGCCTAGGTAAATAAGTTCCAGCACTTTGCCGTCCAAGCGGTTAGGAGCGTCAGCCGCAAGCAAAACGCGCTCAGGTCGGATGGATAATAAGGTATTGCCGCTGTCTCCACAATTTACCGCAAGTGCGCGAACTTCGCTATCGTCGCTTAGCGTGACTGTCGCTACGCCATCCGATACGTTATTAATTTTCGCGCCCAACTTATTGTTTTCGCCGATAAATGATGCCACAAAAGCGTTCTCAGGTTTCTCATAAAGAACCGATGGCGGCGCGAGCTGCTGGATGATGCCGTCATCAAATACCGCTATCCGATCTGACATTGTCAGAGCCTCAGATTGGTCATGAGTCACGTACACAACAGTCACGCCAAGGCGTTCGTGAATGTGCTTAATTTCGTACTGCATGTGCTCGCGTAGTTGCTTGTCGAGTGCGCCCAAGGGTTCGTCCATGAGAACTAACTCAGGTTCGAATACGAGGGCACGGGCCAGTGCGACGCGCTGTTGCTGTCCACCTGAAAGCTGTGTCGGACGACGGTCCCCGAATGCGCCCATCTGCACCATATCGAGTGCTTTGGCGACTTTTTCACGGGTATCCGCTTTGCTCATTCTCCGCACTTGCAGCGGAAATGCGAGATTTTCCGAAACGGTCATATGCGGGAAGAGGGCATAATTCTGGAACACCATCCCAATCCCACGCTTATGCGGTGGGATATTATTGATAGGTCGCCCAGCAAGACGGATTTCACCGTGCGTTGCAGTTTCAAACCCTGCGAGCATCATCAGACAAGTCGTTTTGCCGGAACCCGATGGCCCCAGCATCGTCAGAAACTCACCTTGCCCAATCGCAAGATTGAGGTTTTTGACGACCAGCGTTTCGCCGTCGTAACTTTTCTGAACCTGATCAAAAACGACAAAGTCGTCTGATCTCCCCGTATCGGCCATTAAGCCTCCAACAGCTCGCGCGTAATCCGTCCGGCGGCAAGACAAACATGCGCGCCGTATTGGCGCAAGTCTCTAACGCGACACATTAAAGGTCTACGGCGAAAAATTGTCGCTGCGGCAAAATTAACGATCGGGCCTGAATTCTCGTCCAAGACAAGTTGGGGTGTCGGAGCGCCGACTGGCGATGGAGATGATCACTAGGGCAATAATGGTTGCTAGATACGGCGCCATCGAGAGAAATTGTGAGGGAATTTCGATGTTTAGCGTTTCGCGGTAGTTCCCTGCTTGATCGGCTGCTGCGAATATTAGCGCCCCAACTGTGACCCTGAATAAGCGCCAACTCGCAAAAACGACCAAGGCGAGCGCGATCCAACCCCGTCCAGCAGTCATATCCTCGGCCCAAAGCGGGGTGTAGGCGAGTGAAAGATAAGCACCTCCTAACCCAGCGCAAGCCCCACCAAAAAGCACCGCAAACGTGCGGACGCGCAAAACTGACAACCCTTGAGCTTGTGCAGAGTGGTGATCATCGCCAATCGCGTGAAGGCGCAGGCCAGAGCGCGTAAACCGCAAGTAGCACCAAGTGACGATAACTAGGGCGAAGGCCCCGTAAACCATGCCATCATGACCAAGAAGGATGCGCGAGGCCGGGAATTCTGCGAGGGCTTCGGGAATGTTCAATTTGGGAAGTGGCGATATAGCTTGCCCGACATAGCCCTGACCGATCAACCCGCTCGCCCCCGCACCAAAAATTGTTAGCGCCAAACCTGTGGCAGCCTGATTAGCGGTAAACCCCAACGCGACAATTACAAAGATAAGTGCGCCCGCCGCGCCCGCCGCCGCGCCAGCCGCGATGCCGAGCATACTGGATCCGGTCGTCAAAGATGTCGCGAAGGCTGCGATCGCGCCAAGTAACATCATGCCTTCAACACCAAGGTTCAAAACCCCGGATCTCTCGGCAATTAGTTCGCCTGTAGCGGCGTAAAGGAACGGCGTTGCGGCAATGATAACGGCGATCAAAAATGATTCAGGGACAAATTTTCCAACTGTCAGTGCCAACAGCAATAAAAATAGCGGACCCAAGATCAGCAGGAGCAGAATACGAAATCCTCGCATATCAAGCCCTCCGCATCGAACGCCAGCGAAGGCGATAATGGATCATGGCGTCACAGGCGAGCAGGAATAATAACAGCATCCCTTGAAAAACCAGCGTCGCGTTTTTGGGAAGGCCAAGCAGAATTTGCGCGTTCTCACCACCGATATAGGTTATCGCGAGTACTAGGGCGGCAAACAGGACACCGAGCGGGTGTAACCGACCAAGGAACGCGACAATGATCGCCGCAAACCCGTATTCAGCGGAAATTTCAGGTTGAAGCTGTCCAATCGTAGATGTTGCCTCTACCGCGCCCGCCAATCCTGCAAGAGCGCCCGAGAGCAAAAATACGGAATAGATCGTCGTTGATTGCTTGAACCCCGCGAAATGTGCGGCGCGCGGTGCGAGGCCGGTAACGGTTACTCTGAACCCCGTTACCGTGCGAGACATGACAAACCAGAGCAGCGCAAGGATGATCAGGGTGAGTACAAGACCCCAATGCAGCCGCGTCCCCTCCAGCAAAAGCGGAATAATCGCTGAATCTGGAAAGTCGCGACTTTGCGGAAAGCCGAAACCAAGAGGATCCTTCCAAGGGCTGCGGACGAGCCAATCGAGCAGCAAGGCTGCGACGTAACTCAGCATCAGGCTCGTCAGAATTTCATTCGCGCCCGTGCGAATTCTCAAAAACGCTGGAATAAAGGCCCAGAGTAACCCACCGATTGCACCGGCGATCAGGCAAGCTGGCAGAACGACCAGGCGAGGCGTCTCGTCTGGAACGTGAAGCGCAACGCCGCCCGCGAATATCGCGCCCAAAATATACTGTCCTGGAGCACCAATGTTGAAAATGCCCGCCCGGAAAGCGATGGCCAGTCCAACACCAATCAGCGCCAATGGGATGGCCTTCACCAAAACTTCGGCAGGCTGATAGAGCAGGCCGCTACGTTCATCTGGCGGCGCGTTGAAGTATGCGACCAGATCATTGAACGGGAAAAGGAAATAGACATCCAATGCCTCGGATGGCGACTTTCCTGCGGCGCTGATCATCAACAATCCGCAGGTAATCGTCAGCGCAATGGCGACAATCGGCGATACAAGTGAAGCCAAAGTCGACGGAGCAGGACGCTTTTCAACGCGGATCATGGCTGCCTCTCAAATCTTTGCACCACTTCAGGAGGCGTCCACGGCGCCGTTATCGTGCCGCTCGTAGAATATCGTATGGAGGGTGCCTCAGGTGACTTAACGGCAGCTTTTTGAGAGGATGCCGGGGCTAGTTTGGGCTGTGCAGATGAGGAAAGTTGGGGCTTGGGTTTGATATCAGATGCGGCCGGAGCGCTATTTGCCGGAGGCGGTGTATAATCGGAAATATCTGCGCCAGCCATCAACAGCCCAATTTTATCGGGCGACATATCGTCAATCGGATAAGTTTCGGAAAGTTCGCCGCGGTGCAGGACAGCGACGCGATCCGCAATCTGGAAAATTTCATCCAAGTCTTGCGAGATCAGTACCACCGCCGAACCGCGTTGCGTCAGATCAAGCAGCGCATTGCGGATAAAGCTCGCGGCCCCCGCATCCACTCCCCAGGTAGGTTGCGCGACGACGAAGACGCTGGGTTCTCGATCCAATTCCCTGCCTATGACAAATTTCTGCAGATTGCCGCCCGACAGGGTTCCCGCTTTTGGATCACCGCTGGCCGCGCGAACGTCGTATTCTGACCGGATTTTTTTCGTGCGGGTTCGTAGGTTTCGTCGCCCAGAACTCGCCAGCCCGTGATGCGTCAGGCGTAGGTTTTCTGAAAGCGTCAGCTCTGCGATTGCCGCGTGTCCTAACCGTTGTTCAGGAGCAAAAGCTCCTAAAAGTTTCCGCCGTGCTTTGGGAGGGAGTGCACCGATGGGCTGCCCGTCTATTTGGATGTTTCGAGCGCGGCGCGCGCGGATTTCACCGCTCAGCGCTGCGAACAATGCACCTTGCCCTTCGCCCGCGACACCGGCAATCCCCATAATTTCACCTCGGCGTGCCGTGAAGCTCACATTCTTCAGCGGCACACCATCGCTCACGGGTAAGCTTAGGTCTTCAACCTGCAAACGCACGCCCCCGACGAAGGCGTCTACGCGGCGAATAGGGTCGGCTGTCTTGCCAATCATCATTTCGGCAATTTGCGAGACCGACGTTTCGGCGGGAATGCAGGAGCCGACGACTTCACCCTGTCGCAAGATGGTTGCACGGTCGCAAAGCTCTTGGATCTCGGGTAGTCGGTGAGAGATGTAAATCAACGCCATGCCGTCCGCCGCGAGGCGGTTCAGCGTCGAAAAGAGGCTGGAAGCTTCTTGCGGTGTCAGTACCGATGTTGGCTCATCGAGGATCAGCAACTTCGGTTTTTGTAAAAGTGCGCGAACGATCTCCACACGCTGCTTTTCACCTGCTGAAAGCCGTTCTACCTGTCTGTTCGGATCAATGGTTAGCCCGTAGCGTTCATTGATCCCGGTCAGTTCTTTTCGGATTTTTCGCATTGAAAAATGAGGGAGGGCGATTGCCAAATTCTCAATAACTGTCAGCGCTTCAAAACTTGAAAAGTGCTGGAAAACCATCCCGATGCCGACTCGTCTTGCCGCCGCCGGTGACGAAATAGAGATTGGTTTGCCCTTCCAGATGAAGGTGCCGGAGTCTGGTTTGAGAACTCCGTTGATCATCTTGACCAACGTCGATTTGCCCGCACCATTTTCGCCGAGCAATGCCAACTTTTCGCCTGCGCTTACATTGAGCGAAACGTCTTGGTTGGCTTTAACTGCCCCAAATGCTTTCGAGACTGAGCGGGCTTCGAATAATGGAGGTATTTGATGGGCCGGTGTCGGATCCCCATCATCCTCTCTATCCTGTTTCACGAAATCTAACCCCGCACGGTCTCAATCCACGCATCATGGATTGCCCGTGTACACGTGAAGTGTCAATGGCAGCAGAATTCCGCTTTACGGGTTCTTAACCAGTAAAGTCGCGTACAGGCGCACGAGCTATGCTGGAAAAAGGCCCAGTGGACGATTTCGGATGCGAAAAATCTGTGGCGTCGGAAAGAGCAGATCTTTGCGCTAGCGCGTCTGGCGAAGGGACCATGTCCTCGCCGATTGTCTCTTTTTCAGTGCCTTCGGCACTTCGACCCAAAAGCTTGCCTAATTTAGTAGTCATCATTTAGCCCCCGCTGATTTCATCAGCCTACCCCGATTAGCGTGCATTCCAAGTACAAAATCCACGCCAACCGGCTTGTGCCTCACCTGCTAACGAGTATGTCAGAAAAATATTGCTGTCGGGTTTCGATGCTCGAATTTCATTGGCAAAGAATTATTGAATTGATTCAAGCGGCATAGAGGGTTTTGAACCCGACCTTGATGCCGGGGGTGGCCATTCACAAGACGATCACTGTTGGGAATCGCGGTGCTCTCGACGCGAACAACTTATTGCTATTAAGCCGAGATTTTCCCCGCCGCTCTGCTGTTGTTTAATTGTGAAGCAGTTCACATCTCTAATGATACGGGGCGCCGATTTTGCGGTTTTGCGAACTCGGAACTGAGTCGGTAATCTCCGTTACATATCCTTTGATTTGAATGCCCGGTTCGTGAAGAGATTGATGGTGGCTCGCATCGAAAGCGGTTCGTTCGGCAGAGCACGAAGGACGTTCGTCGTGGCGGCGATCAACGCAGTAGTGGCCCGAGGGTGGGTCAGGCGGTATGGCTTCGTTGAGCGGCAAAAATTGCCGCAGTTTTCTTGCAATACAACGTGTAATCCGCCTAATTTTTCATCACACTGCCTAAAAAATAAGCGCTATAATTCTGCTTATTTTGACTAATCTATTGAAAAACAACACATAAAAATATGGCACGGTTAATGCTAAATCAAGAAGGCAAACTCGCTCAGTCGCGAGCGTGGTTCGATTGGGAAATCAAGAACGATGAAAAAAATCGAAGCGATCATAAAACCGTTTAAACTCGACGATGTTAAAGAAAACCTTCAAGAACTCGGTGTCCAAGGTTTGACGGTTATGGAGGCCAAAGGGTTTGGTCGCCAAAAGGGACACACAGAACTTTACCGTGGCGCAGAGTACGTGGTTGACTTTCTGCCAAAGGTCAAAATCGAAGTGATCATCGCAGATGACCTTGTGGATCAAGCCATCGACGCGATCACAAACGCCGCCAAAACCGGTAAGATCGGCGATGGTAAAATCTTCGTCTCCCCTGTAGAGCAAGCTATCCGTATTCGCACCGGAGAAGCTGGACCTGAAGCTCTCTAACTCATCACCCCAGCATTAAGAGGGAAGCCCCTATGAGCGACGCAGCAACGATCTGCAAAATGATTAAAGATGAGGGTATCGAGTATGTTGATATCCGCTTCACTGACCCACGCGGGAAAATGCAGCATGTAACGGCGATCGTCGACATTATCGATGAAGATTGGTTCGCCGAAGGTTGGATGTTCGACGGTTCGTCGATTGCCGGCTGGAAAAGTATTGATAACTCCGACATGAAATTAATGCCGGACGCCGCGAGCGCCTACATCGACCCGTTTTATGCACAAAAGACGCTCGCAATTTTCGCGGATGTTGTCGAGCCTGATACGGGCGAAGCTTACGAGCGCGATCCGCGCGGAACAGCGCGGAAGGCAGAAGCTTACCTGAAATCGAGCGGTGTTGGTGACAATTCATTCTGGGGACCAGAAGCAGAGTTCTTCTTGTTCGATGACGTTCGTTTTGACGTCCAGATGAACAAAGTCGGCTATGAAGTTGATGCGGCAGACAGCCCGTGGAACTCTGGTACGAATTTCGAGATGGGCAACCTTGGCCACCGTCCGGTTGTTAAGGGTGGCTACTTCCCGGTAAATCCAACTGATTCCGCTCAAGATATTCGTTCTGAAATGCTCTCCACAATGAAGCAGATCGGCATGAAGGTCGATAAGCACCACCACGAAGTTGCGGCATCTCAGCACGAGTTGGGCATGATCTTTGGCGGTCTCGTAGAGCAAGCGGACAACCTGCAAAAGTACAAGTACGTCATTCACAACGTTGCGGCAGCATACGGCAAGTCGGCGACCTTCATGCCAAAGCCAATCGCTGGCGACAACGGGACGGGCATGCACGTCAACATGTCGATCTGGAAAGACGATAAGCCACTGTTTGCCGGGAATGGTTACGCGGACCTCAGCGACGAAGCGATTTTCTTCATCGGCGGCGTGCTGAAACACGCGAAAGCACTCAATGCATTCACTAACCCATCCACGAACAGCTACAAGCGTCTGATCCCGGGTTTCGAGGCGCCAGTCCTCCGCGCGTATTCCGCACGTAACCGGTCGGGCTGTGTTCGTATTCCGTGGACGGAGTCGCCAAAGGCGAAGCGCGTTGAGGCTCGCTTCCCTGATCCGGCGGCAAACCCGTATCTGTGCTTTGCAGCGCTGCTGATGGCTGGTCTCGATGGCATTGAGAACAAGATCCATCCCGGTGATCCGTCTGAGAAAGACCTCTACGACCTTCCGCCAGAGGAACTGGCAGGCATCCCAACCGTTTGTGGGTCGCTGCGCGAAGCGCTCGACTCGCTATCTGAAGATCATGCGTTCCTCACCAAAGGCGGCGTATTCTCCGAAGATCAAATCCACGGTTACATCGATCTGAAGTGGGAAGAGGTTTACCGCTACGAGCACACGCCTCACCCAGTCGAGTTCGAAATGTACTATAGTTGCTGATCAATTCTCGCGATCAAAGAGAACGGGCCGCCCTTCGGGGCGGCCTTTTTTGTTGCTGTAACAGGCGATCACGGACTCTTGTATTGCTGATACCCCTCAGTCTGAAAAATTGGCGCAATATTCTCATGTAAGGAAAAGCCATGCGTACATTCACGACATCAGTTCTTGCCGCTTTTTTGTTTGTTTCCGCGCCAGCAATGGCGGAGACATTCCATCTTGAAAAAAGTCATACCGATATTCGGTTCTTCTGGGACCACGCGGGCGTTTCTGAGCAGTCTGGCCGTTGGAACACCCTAGAGGGTACGGTTAAATTTGACGAGGAAGACGCAGCCGCAACCAAGGTCGAAGTCAAGATTGATGCGGCAAGTGTAAATACGGGAGTTGAGGGCCTCGACAAGCACCTGCGCAATGCGGATTTCTTTGAGGTGGATAAGTACCCTGAAATCAAATTCGTCTCGACGAGCGCAACACAGGTCTCGGCGAACGGATTGAAGGTCGAAGGCGATCTAACAATCAAAGATACGACCAAGCCAATCACGCTGGATGTGAAGCTAATTCACAAAGGCGCGCACCCTCTTGGCAAATTCATTCCCCACTACGAAGGTGATTGGATTGGTATCAAAGCAGAAGGGACGATTCTCCGTTCTGATTTTGGCGTTGGAATGTTTGCGCCGCTGACATCTGACCGGGTCCGGCTGGTGATCAATTCCGAGATGAAGGCGGGCGGTTGGTAATTGCGCGCTGAACGTTTTCCATTGAGTGATGAGGCCGTCCGTATGGGCGGCCTTTTCTATGCCGAGCGTACTTTTTGAGGAGACATCATTTGAAACGGCTTCGCTTTACCTTGCCGACACTGATCGCAGGCTTTTTCGTTTTTGCCGCGTCCAATCACGGCATCGCCGCGACAAATGACCTCCTGCAGGCGGAAGAGAGTTTTTGGGCCGCCGCCGAACGGACTGAAAATACCGGAATTATCTCTGCCTATTTGCTGCACTTTACGAATGGTCGGTTTGCTGATCGTGCGGCGCGCCTCTACCAGCAAGAAACCGGCGAAGCATGGACACCGCAAGTCGCAGATAAAACAGCGTGGCGTGACCGAGCGAATGATGCTTTGCCCGGATTGAGCGACACGGCGTTAGCGGGTCGTTGGGCGCATAAGGCGACCTGTGACGTCAACTTCTTCGTCCAAGATGTCGAGGCGCAAAGTGAGCAGCTCTTCAAAGTTGCTGCGACAGGTGGTTTGGATGGCGAAAGCTCATTCCGTTCTGGTGACTCTTTCAAAGGTCAGGGCGAAATTCTGGAACTGCGTCGAAACGGAAGTGTCGTGACTTATGTCATGGCGGCTCAAAATAGCCTCACCGGCGCCGAAGTTCACATCGGCATCCTCAACCTACGCCAATCAAGCGGACAGTTTCTAACACGGGGCTGGGAGATGAATACCGGCGGTGCCTATTGCGATCTTGCGGGTCAAAAAGTGCAGTAGAGTCTCACGACCGCTAAGGCAACTTATGTGCGTCGTTCCCGGCGGGAAAGTATCTGGGACGGCGCACGAATGATTTGAGGATACGCCGCCAAGTTATATGTGCCGCGCTTTGGATTTTCGACAGCGGCTCTCCAGACCGTTTCATCTTAGCTGAAACAACGCCCATCATCCCCGTTGCGATCATTAGGATCTGAAGGCTGGCTGCAACTGTCAGCGCAATGCTCATTCCCGCTGTTTGCACTAAGACAACCGCTAAGATCAAGTTAGAGGCGAGCCACGCCGACACGATCGTCAACCGCAAACGTTTGAACTGTCTTGCGATGTCCTGCTCTGTACCTGCCGCACACGCATCTTTTTGGCAAAGTCCTTTGGTCCCCCAACTGCCGTCATGAAGGTTGAAGAACGCGTAAGACGACATCATCAGCCACATAGAAGGCGCGAGAGAGATAAATGTCAGGATCGACGATCTCAGATGTTTCACCAAAGTCCGATTTGAGATAAATGCACCAATGAACGCACCTGCAGTCAATGCGAACGGCATGGATAGATAGTAGAGATACGCAAAAGAATCTGACTTCTGCGCTAAGCTCACCAGGTTGATCGCGATGATCGTAAAGAAGACCGTTTTCACTAGTTGGAGTAAAATTTGAACATGCTGCGGACTTAGGCGTTCAATTTTACCGGACAAAGCTAGTGCAGTCGGAAGCACCCAAATTCCCGCCAATGCGGCGAAAATAGCAGTCGCCGATATTGGCGATACCAGAGTTCCCAGCGAATTCCACGTCACAGCAAGCAGTAGGATGTTCAGCAACGGCAGGAACCATTCCAACATATGCTGCACGCACAAGTTCAACAATGCCGGAGCAAAGCGGGTCCGGTTCAATCGTGGTTGAGTCTGATCAGAGAAGATGCTGAGAATTTTGTGGATCATCCAACTTCGGCAGAACAAGCTACCATTCAACCAACGGCGCCGCTGCTGCAACAGCTCTGAAAGGGTATTGCAGGTGTCGGTGTGGCAGTCCGCCTTCGGGGCAAAGTCAAGCCGATTAATTGTGTCCGGTTCTGTCGCCAGCTCAAATCCCAGGATACGATCTTCAGACAGATACATCATGCGTTCGGTCGCGCTATCGCAGGTTTGCCCGCGCAAGTATCGGTCCTTCGGAGAGGGATCGTTGTTCGAGTTTTGCTCAGAAAAAGCCCGCCAACGCAGACCGCTAAACTGACCGGGAATGACGGAGAGAAAACCGCTGAATACCTCTGAAGGCCAACGGATCGTTTTCTGTACCGCAAAATCCCCGCACTGGAAGCATTCCAGCAAGTTGCCGTCTTTCGGCGGCGAGATCATAACGTTGCTAGCTATTCCGGCGGTCTCAGGATTTCCATCGAACTCGTCGCAAATCTCGAAAAATGCATTCGGCGATAGGACCGTTCCTGCGTCGATCTGAAAGCAATAATCCGGGCGAAGTGGAGGGCAAATTTCTTGATAGAACCACCAGTGCGAGTCCAACTTTCCCGCGTTTTGGGCTTTGGTGACGACTTGTAGCCTAATTTCCATTCCCGACGGGCTGCGGCGCGTCAGCGAAGCAGACGGATTAGAAGGGGACAGCAGGGTTGCCCGAACGCTGCCATCAAAATCTGTAAGTGAATGGGCGCATGGCTGTAGGCCAAGTGTTTTGAGATACGCGCGGGTAGAATGTGAAACTTCAGATTCGCCATCCGCAATAATTGAGATGGTTGCCCGGCGATAATGAGCATTTTTGCGATTCAAAGTATCCAGACTGTGGATCACTGAATCCAATGATGACTTAAGCAGATTGGATGGCTCATTGTAGAGGGTAAGGCAGATCGCTAGATGGCGGTCTTCGTTGGACCGTACGTCGCTCTGAAATGAAGCCCTCCGGAGGGAGGGGATATTGATTTCAGATTCGCACAGTTCGATTTTTTTCATCGCGGGTAACTATCCGGACTTTTCGATGGCAATAGTGCCACTGATCAATCAGATAATAGAACGCATAGCAATAATTGCCTACGGGTCCACGAATTCGCGAGAATATGTGATCAGAATGCAGACGAATAGTGGACCAACAATCCTCACAGCCGAACGGTATGCTACCGCCAACTGGCGCAAATGGGTGGACATCGGTTGAGGCATTGAAACGTAGAAAAAACGGCAGGATTGGCGCGCTGGAGCAGGCGCACCTCTTCCTGCCTATTATTCAGTCCTCAATTGGTGTTCGATCCCGCAGGATGGGATGATCTTTGATTGGCGTCAGGAATTGAAACCCCATCACGCGCTCTTTGCTCCAGCGCAGCGTGGCGTCGATGGGTGAATGACCCTCGAAGGTAATGCGAACATCTGTGCCATTATGCATGGTTCCTAAGCCGTTCAGGCGCAGGCACATTCCGCCCTCCGAGATATTCATTCCTTGTGCTTGGAACTTCCGCTTATCGGTTTCAACCCAACAGGTTTCGTCGAAATTCAGACGTTCATGCGCGCGGACTTGGGCGAGTGGTTGCGTGGCGACTTCCGTTACCGTGGGTTCAGGCACCTTTGACTTTGGGTTGAGCAGGTCGTGGATACTGTGCCCAACAACGGAGTCGATGTCAGGCTTTGCAACGGGCAACCAGGCGGGTTCGCCAGATTTAAGGCGTTCGATCAGCGCAATGAAATCTGGATTTTCTTCAATGGGAGAGGTGAACTTGAGGCCCGCAATATTCGCACGAGTCCATTGGACTCGCGCATCGAGTGCCGGAAAATTTTGGATAAAAATTGCGACACCTGTCCCCCGTTTTAGAACGCCAAGGCGATCAACGGCGATGCACATTCCACCTTCAGACAAATTGATGGATTTTACCCACAGCGAGTGGTTGTCGGTTTGGGCGAAACAAGGTTCAATGTACGGCACACGGTTGGACGCGCGACGTTGAATTTCGACGGGTGTACTAAATTTTTCTGCGACCAGCATGATCAATCCCTCAATATGGCAACAGGCGTAGGGTGCCTCATCGAGGTAGAGAATAACTAAATGACAGCCGCGAAAGTTAGTTTTAATATGTTGTATTTCTTGCAAAAAAACCAGAAAATAAGCGACAATTTTCTGGTGTTTCTGTGCAGTCAAGATGGGATCAGGACGACCTTTGCTGCTCCGACAGCTGCATTGTCGAGGTCTTTGAACGCCTGCGCTCCATCGCTGAGAGGACGGCGTTCGATCCAATTAAAATCGCCCATCCGTCCCGCAAAGATCGCCTGAGCTGTCGCGTGAAAATCGGCCATTGTGTACGTGTACGTGCCGATGAAGGTGATCTCTTGCAGGGTCATTTTCCGAGTATCAAGCCCAGCATCTCCTCCGGCCAACCCAATATGCGCGATCACACCGCCCGGCGCTGCCAAGCGAGAGGCATCAGCGCGAGAGGCTTCTGAACCATAGGCGTCGATGACAAGATCAGCGGATGACTCTTCGGGGCCGCCCGCGCGAGGATCATAGGTTTTGAAGGGGCCAGCCGCCGCTGCTGTCGCGCGCCGTTCAGCACTGGGTTCGGCGATCCAGATATCTTTCGCGCCTTGATCCGCCGCACAAAGCGCAGAGCCGACGCCGATGGCGCCTCCGCCAATAATCAGCACCCGCGCTGTCGAAAGCGGCTGCGACAGCCTCTCCGCGCCTAATCGGATCGCATGCCATCCGCACGCAATTGGTTCAGCGAGCGCGGCCTGTTCGGGGGCGACGCCATCAGGGACCGGAACCAGATTGCTGTCGGGGATAACCAAGTATTCTGCGAAGGCACCTTCGTTTGGCGGGATAGAAAGCAGTTTGCGATCAGGGCAAATGTTGTCGCGGCCTTCAATGCAATACCGGCACCTGCCACATGTCGTCATGGGGTTTACGGTCACGCGCTGCCCGGCATAGCGACCTGTCTCCGCGATCCCGCATGCCTCGTGTCCCAAGATCAATGGCGGCATCCGGCGCGGATCTGCACCGTGATAGGCGTGCATATCTGAACCGCAAATGCCAACCGCTTCCACTTTGACTTTAGAAAGCTCGGTACTGGATTCGGTGTCCGGTACATCGCGGTAGTCGAGTTCACCGACGCCAGTATAAACGAGAGCTTTCATTGAAGTTGTTCCTAAAGATGAATTGCCCGGACATGCCGGGCAACAAAAGGATGGATGGGAGCGTTGGGCCTACGCACTCTTCGCCAGCGCTTGATCCAAGTCCGCGATCAGGTCTTCTGCATTCTCCAGACCGACCGACAGGCGCACCACTTCAGGCCCGGCTCCGGCAGCGGTCTTTTCTTCGTCCGAGAGTTGCGAGTGCGTGGTCGAGGCCGAATGGATAACCAAAGACCGCGCATCGCCGATGTTCGCGAGATGTGAGAAAAGCTGTAAGTTGTCGACCAGCGACACGCCCGCGTCATACCCACCTTTCAGGCCGACAGTAAAGACAGCACCCGCGCCGTTCGGCAGGTACTTTTTCGCGGCGGCATTGTACGGCGACGAGTCGAGGCCAGCATAGCTGACATACTCGACCGCTGCATGTCCTTCGAGGTGCTTGGCCACCTTAAGCGCGTTTTCGGAATGGCGTTCCATCCGCAGCGAAAGCGTTTCCATGCCGAGCAGCGTGTAGAATGCATTTTGCGGCGTCTGTGCGGCACCCAGATCGCGCAGACCAACGGCAATTCCGAAGAATGTAAATGCCATTGGTCCAAGGGCTTCATGGAATTTGATACCGTTGTATTCCGGGGCGGGTTCGGACAGCGACGGGAACTTTCCGCTCTTTGTCCAGTCAAACGTTCCGCTGTCGATCACAACGCCGCCGATAGACGTACCATTACCGCTCAGGAATTTTGTCGTCGAGTTCACGACAATTGTTGCACCGTGTTCGATGGGTCGGCACAGCGCAGCGGTGGCCATCGTGTTGTCGACGATGAGCGGTAAGCCTTTCTCATTCGCGGTGTTTGCCCAGCCTTCTAGGTCCGTAACAACGCCGCCGGGGTTTGCGAGGCTCTCGCAAAAAAGGGCGCGGGTGTTGTCATCAACGGCTGCTGCGACTTCGTCAATATTATCGCCTTCAACGAACTTAACGTCCCATCCAAACCGCTTAAAGGCATTCGAGAATTGGTTGATTGATCCGCCATAGAGTTTCCGGGCAGCGACGATATTCTTCCCCGGACTCATGAGCGGGAAGAGGGCGAGAATCTGCGCGGCGTGTCCAGACGACGTAGCCACGGCCCCAACACCACCTTCCAGCGAGGCACAGCGATCTTGCAAAGCGCCAACGGTCGGGTTGGTCAGACGTGAATAGATGTAGCCAACTTCCTGCAAACTGAACAGGCGCGCGGCATGGGCGGCATCTTTGAAGACGAACGAGGTTGTTTGATAGATTGGGGTCTGCCGTGCGCCAGTTGCGGGATCGGGCACCGCTCCCGCATGGATCATGCGTGTGTCGAATCCGAGTTCATTGATATCCGTCATTTTCTTCCCCATTCACATATAAAGTTTGTGCTTTTACCGAATGCACGGTTCCCCACTGGGGTGGCATAGACCGGGAAAATTGGCAAATTTATTTGGCTGCGAATGCGGCAGTGGGAAAACTAGAATATCCGCTTTTCGTGAGCTATCGCGTGATGGCTCAACCGACTACGCCTCCCGCCCGGAAACCGGAGGGAGTTGAAACGATCCGAGGTGTTATTGTCGCGCATTTGTCAGGCGGACGCTCAATACGGTTGGCAGTCAGATGCCACGCGCAGAATAAAGGCGATTGGTCGAGATGAGGGAGGCGTGAAAGCTGACCTTTCGATCCCGCCGCTCGGCGCATCTGTTTCTCGAACCGGCGAAGCAAACGCGCGGCATGGAACGGCAAGTCCATCAGCACGGCATGCAATGCCTTTAGCCGCCTCTGGTACTCTGACAACGAAACATCCGTTTCGTCCGGGGCCAAATCTGGGGCAAACATCTCGAATATCTGATGGGTGTCGAGATCAGAATTGCTGCGAAAAACCATCGAACGGGCCTGCGCAATCAATAAATACCGTGCTGCTGCCTCAGCGCGCGACAAAATCGATCCGACAAAACCAAGGGTCCACTCCGAAAAACCGCGTGATACCGGACCTAAAGCCAGAACTCCCACCGCAACAACCAGCGCCGCGACAATGCGGAGCAGGCGAAGCCGCTGAGTTTCCAAGGTCTGTTCGAAGTCCACGCTGCTTTTGCCTTCCGTCAAAAAATAACACCGCTAACTAGAACATAAAAAGAACGAATGTCAATGGAAAATTTTCTGATCTGCTCAAAACGATGTGAGTTCGGTGCGGGTGGATTGAAGTCGGTGAGCCGGAATCCTACTTGGATGCTCATCATAAAGGAAAACGCGATGTCACGATGGACACGCCGCGCAGCGTTGCTCGGGCTTGGAACGACGGGTCTTGTAATCGCGTGTTCGCCGCCAGCCTCACAGTTCGTTGCGACGATTGAGGCGCAATACCCGCCGATTGGAGAGTTCGTGACAGCGGCGGGAACCCGCCTTCACTATGACAAACGTGGGTCAGGTCCGACGGTTGTTTTAATTCACGGCGCGTCGGGCAATTTGCGTGATTTTACGTTCGCATTGAGCGACGCCATCGTGGAACGAGGCTTTACCGCCCTTGCGTTTGATCGTCCGGGCCACGGCTATTCCGAAAGGGGAACAGGGCGCGCCGATACACCCTCCATACAAGCGGCGATCTTGCGCGCTGGTGCCGCCGAGCTTGGGGTGCAAAAGCCGATTGTATTGGGTCACAGCTATGGCGGGGCGGTGGCTGCGGCTTGGGCGGTGGATGCGCCGGAGAGCCTTGCCGGAGCGGTAATCGTATCGGGATTGACCTATCCTTGGCCTGCCGGGGACAACGCCTATCATGCCGCCGCTGCAACGGCGGTGTTCGGCCCACCCGTTAATGCACTTGTCCGAAACCGCGCCTTGAATGGGGGCATCAAAAATGCGGTGAGGCGTGTGTTTCGTCCTCAAACTCCGCCAGAGGGGTATGTCGACTTTATCGGCGCAGAGCTGGCGTCGCGTCCCGCGACGTTTCGGGAAAATGGTCGGGATATTACCAACGTGAATCAGGCCATGAGGATTACCTCCCAAGGCTATGCGGCACTGAAAGTACCCGTCGAGTTGCTGCATGGAACCGAGGATAAAATTGTACCGATTGAGGAACACGCAAGGCGGTTCAAGGCGACGAACCGGGCGGTTCGTTTAACCGAGCTGCCCGGCGTCGGTCACATGGCGCATCAGGTCGCACAATCCGACGTGATTGCGGCGCTAGAACGCCTCGCAAATCGACGCTAGGCTGCCTTTTCCGAACTAGTAAGCAGGCGGTAAGCGTCATTGATCTCGGCAAGCCGGTCTGCTGCAAACGCGATCTTCTTTTGCGAGACGCCAAGGCCCCGCAAGCGGTCAGGGTGATACAGCTTGACCAATTTTCGATAAGCGGTGGAAATTTCGTCTTTGGTGGTCTTTGCCTTGAGGCCAAGGATTTCCAGCGCGTCGTATTCTGCTGCGGTCCAGTTGATGCCGCTCGCACGCGCTCTCGCCTCTGCTTCGGCTTTTCTCTCGGCTTCCTCTTCGGCACGTTTTCGAGCGTCTTCTGCCTCGCGTTCAGCGCGAATTTTATCTGCTTTGGTTTGTGCTTCTCTGGCGTTTGCTTCTACATCCTCGACACTGGTAATCCGTTTGATCGCCGCGACGTTCATCAACGTCAACTCACCATCATCGGTTTCGAAATGCAGGAAATGCTGCGCTTGCATCATCGTGCCAACGAAATCCATACCCATGGGAACCGGCACGAAACCGTTCGTCACACTGCCATCAGTATGATCGACCCGAACCGCATGGTTCTTGGTGGCTCTACGGTAATTGGCGCCTGACATCCGAACTCCTTGGATGCAAATAGTTTCTACATCTGCACAACTTGTTTAATGTACCTCAAAAGGGTAAACGCCTCGTTCGCAACGAATTGGAATATATAAACAAATGATGAAGGCACTTCTTTGCGAAAGCTTTAACGGCCTTGATGATGTTGCGATGCGAGAGGTGGATGAACTGGAGCCGGGGCCAGGTAAGGTCCGGGTGAAAGTTTCAGCGTGCGGGCTGAATTTTGCCGATTTGCTCATGACCCGCGGCACATATCAACAAACGCCGCTGCTGCCGTTTTCTCCGGGCGGTGAAATCTGCGGCCAGATTGATGCGGTTGGTGAAGGTTTAGACCCCGGATGGCGCGGCACGCGCGTCGCCGCCTATTGTGGTTCTGGCGGCTTAGCCGAATATGCGGTGGTCAAGGCCGACGCCTGCGCGGCGGCCCCTCATGGATTGAGTGACGACGCGGTCGCGGCCATCCCCATTGCCTATGGCTCATCCGAATTGGCCCTCGCCCGGCGGGCGCGATTGCGGGCGGGCGAAGTATTGGTCGTTGCGGGGGCTGGCGGCGGAGTTGGTCTCACAGCCGTTGAACTGGGCGTGTTAATGGGTGCGCGGGTTATTGCGGTGGCGCGCGGCGAAGAAAAAGCGAGCGCTGCGCGGGATAAGGGCGCGGAGATCGTCCTTGATTCCGATGATTTCGACCTCGAAACCTCAGCTTTACGGGATCACATTCGGGAATTGACCTCCGGCAAAGGGGCCGATGTGATTTACGATCCAGTTGGCGGTGCGCTGGGCACCGCTTTGCTGCGCGCGTGCGCATTCGAAGGGCGGTATATGCCCATTGGTTTCGCGTCAGGCGACGTTCCGCCACTGAAGGCTAATCACCTGCTGGTCAAAAATATCGATGTGGTTGGGTTTTGGTGGGGCGCTTATTTCGATCACGCGCCGGATGTTATGGCCGAAAGCCTCTCGCGGCTGTTTGATTGGGCCGTCGACGGTAAGATTTCGCCCTTAATTTCAGATGTGTATCCACTCGAAAATGCGGCGGACGGTCTTAAGTTGTTAGAGGATCGAAAAGCAACCGGAAAGGTCGTTGTCCGTATCGAAGGAGCCTAATTGGTCATGCCCCTTCAAGATTGTTGCGCGTTTCTTGGATGGCGCTGCGGAGTTCTTCAAGCGCTTCAGCCTGAGGCATTATAGTCTCGCATTCAGCAGACATCTTCGCGAGCCGCGTGAAACCAAGAGCGCGGCTGGAGCCCTTGATGCCATGAGCGGCCATGCGCCAGCTATCTTTATCGTTGCTGGCAACAGCCTCGTCGAGTTGATCCAGATAGACCGGCATCTGGTCAAAAAAGAGGATGAAGAGCTCTTGCTGAAGCGCAGCATTGCCCATCGTGTGGCGATCTAGAGCTTGGCGGTCGATCACCGGATCCTGAAGTGCTGAGGCAGATGACATGACTTCCCCTGAATTTGAGAAGCCCATTGTACTCTAGGTCTGTTGCCAGAAAATTAGTTACTGAGCACAATTTAGCGATAAATATCTATAAAATTCTATGTGTTAACGGAATTAAACATTCTTAAGTATTCAACAAAAAGTCCTCATAATGTACTGTAATTCCCTTGGGTGAGGTCAAAACAATGGCATAAGCTGGCGGCTCATTGACTTCGATACAGGTGTTCGTCGTGGCTAAATCCATCGGCATTTGGCCGACAAAACTCTTTAACATTGAATAAGATAAGTTGCGGTAGGTACCGGAAATCGTTCGATGGATGTGGCCGCAAATCAAATGCCGCACATTCCCAACTTTCTCGACCACGTGATAGAACGCATCGCTATCTCGCAGCATGATGGAATCCATCGCCGCAAATCCCGTCGGCATCGGGGGGTGGTGCATCAAGATGACGCAGGGCTTCGTGGATTCCGACAGCGTTTTTTCAAGCCAACCCAACCGATGTTCACATAATTTTCCGGCATGAGACTCCGGATAGTCGTAGGGCGGGCCGAAAAGCGTATCGAGCAAAACCAACCTTGTGTCGGGCGTCTCAATAACATCTTGAACGAAGCCATTGGGATCGGTGACGGTCTCAGGAAAGATCCTCAGGAAGTTGTCGCGATTATCATGATTGCCCGGCAGCAAATGGACTGGCATCTTTAACGACGTCAGCAACTCGCGTAGCCGTTCGTAAGATGCGATGTCTCCCTTGTGGGTCAGATCACCAGTGATGATAACCCGCTCTGCATTGGGCTGATGTGTTATGGCATGGCGAATGCCAGTAATCAGCCGTTCTTCCGCATTGGGCGCATCAGCCCTTGGGTCCACATCAATGTGGATATCCGTAAAGACGAGAAACTTGCTGCTTGGGTTCAGCATTAGATAATGGCAGTTTCCAGAAACTTCCGTCCTTCGGCAACGCGATCATATCCGAAGGGCGACAGGTCAAGGGACCGATATTCCCCATGCGCGACCCACTCGGCCACGCCGCGTCCCATCGCGGGTGACTGTTGAAAACCGTGGCCAGAGAACCCGTTGACGAAAATAAAGTTCGATACCTCGTTATGCGGCCCAATGATCGCATTCTGATCGAGGACGTTAAAGGCGTAATGCCCCGCCCATGAATTGATCAGCTTGATTGCCTCAAATTGCGGGATGCGGTTGGCAATCGTAGGCCACGCCTTTTCCTCCCAGATCGAGTGATCCTGAACGAAGTCATCGTAATCGACGGCGGGGTCTTCATCCGGTGGACAGCCTGCGAGATAATACTGGCCATCGGTCCGCATATGCACGCCGGAGGGATCAATCGTCAAAGGCAAGTCGCGGTCCAAAGGTTGCTCGGCGTCAAAGATGAACGTGTAGCGCTTGCGTGGCTCGACTGGGATTTCGATGCCAGCCATGCGCGACGTCAGAATGGCGCGCGGGCCGGAACAGTTGATGACGGTTCCGCAAGAGAGCGTTTCGCCGGTTGAGAGCGTCACGCTCTCAACGGTGGTGCCCGCCGCATTTTTGGTCATCGCGGTTACTTCGTTGGTCAGATACTCAACCCCACGCTCTCGTGCGGATCGCTTCCACCAGTCAAACAGCGTATTGCCGTCGAAATACCCCTCATCGACGAGGTTGTGGTTCGCGCCGATAATATCGTCGAGCATATAGAACGGGTAATCGCGTGCGATCTCATCGCGGGTCATGTGTTTGGTGGCCGACCCGAGCGATTGTTGGACGGCTTGCGCTTCCCGGAGAGTCTGCGCGAACTCTTCCGTGTCGGCCAGATACATGTATCCATAGCTTTGCAACACGACATCAGGAACGCGGTCGTCATTGCCCATGAATTCTCGGAAATTCTTAATGTACTCAGCGCCAAATTGAGAAACTTGAACGTTGATTTCGTTGGAAAATTGTTGGCGAATACAACTGTTGGTGCAGGTTGTGGATGTGTTTTCGTAAGTGGGATTCCGCTCCACGACCAGAACAGTACCATCAAAATCCGAATTGTCCGACAGCCACCATGCAACCGACGAGCCATACATTGCCCCGCCGACGATAATTACGTCATAGCTGCTGCGTTTTGGAGTTTGAAAATCAACCGTCGCGCTCATTGTAAGAATCCCTTTGTCATCACAACAAGAAATTCCACGAAACGATCCGAATCGCAATCTTTGTGAGCGCTACGCTTTTTGTAGGGTTAGTTGCGTGACGTCGGTTGTCTCGGCGAGGAAACAAGCCGCACAGCTCGCGAGGTAAAAGTTCCATTTACGGCGGAAGGATTCATCAAAACCGAGCGGGACAATTTCGTCCCATTTGTCGTTAAATTCGGTGGACCATTTCCGCAGGGTGGTCGAGTAGCTTTGGCCGAATTCCTGCGATCCGTGCCAAGTTAAACCGGCCTTGCTCGTTTGCTCACGCAACGCGCTGGGCGATGGCAACATCCCGCCTGGAAAAATGTGCTTTTGCACAAAATCCACCTTACCGCGATACCCCTCAAACAAGTGATCAGCGATGGTGATGACTTGCATCGAGGCAAGGCCACCGGGAACGAGGCGGTCACGAAGCGAGTTGAAAAATACCGGCCAAAACTTTTCGCCGACGGCTTCAAACATTTCAATCGATGCAACGCGATCATACTGGCCAGTTTCGTCGCGATAGTCGCGCATCACGATCTCAACGCGCTCATTCAGTCCTGCGTCGAAAATGCGCTTTTTCGCATAATCGTGCTGTTCCTGAGAAATGGTCACGCCAGTCACTTTTGCGCCGCGTTCTTTCGCGGCGTATTCGGCAAAACCGCCCCAACCACAGCCGATTTCCAGAACGGATTGGTCCCTCTCTAACTGTAAATTGTCGCAGAGCGCCGCGTACTTATTTTGCTGTGCCATCTCAAGCGTGTCGCCCGGCGAAGAATAGAGCGCGGAGGAATACGTCATGCTGCGATCCAGCCACAACTCATAGAACGCATTGCCGAGATCATAGTGAGCATGGATGTTCTTGCGCGATCCCTTGCGTGTGTTTCGCCGCATCAAATGGCGGAATCCTTCAACGAAGCGTGCGACGGGCGTCATCGTCAGGTTTCGTGCCATCTCCTCGTTGTTCAGAAGCGACACGTCCAGAACGGCATGCAGGTCTGGCGTTGACCACCATCCATCGACGTAAGCTTCGGCAAAGCCAATATCGGCACCGTCTCGAATGGTGCGGCCCCATGTTTTGTTGTTGTGGCAATGCACGATGCCGACTGGCCCGTCGTCTTGGCCTTCCGCAACAAATGTCCGACCATCAGGAAGCGTGATTTCGAGACGCCCGCGCTCCAGGCATTGAACCGTGCTAAAGACCGTATGGAACCACCGGGGAAGTTTGCCAGCCGATTTCAGATCAGTGATGCGTTCGTTAGTTGGGGTCATAGCTGTTCTCGAACTTCCTGTGGATGAGTGACCATTGTTCGTTGAGTTTCGGAGCCGTCGCGCCGCGGGGGCGAAGCATACAACCCGCCGTTTCCGGGATGTTTGAAAAAGGGAGCGCCCTTTATCCTCAGCTTCACGGCTTCGAAATAAATTCCAGCGGTGATTTTGAAACTCATCAACGGTCTGAGAAACGAGAGTTTCAACAAAGTGCGATCGGTCAAAGGTCTGACCTCGCCGACTTCTGTTGCGATCATGGTCAGGCCCGATGGGCCATCCAACCTGATCCGCAAAGAGAGGGTATCTTCCGGTGGACGCAGGGCAAAACCATATCGTTGTTCGGCGTCGATGAAGGGCGAGACATAAAACGTTTTGTCCGTGTCATGACGCAACCCGTCTCGTTCGATATTCGCGACATATGGCGTCAAGTCGCCATCCGTGTTTCGCACCTGATAGACGACAGCTGTCAAAGTGCCTTCCGCGTCATAGGCGCAATACATCGCGAGCGGATTAAACTCATATCCCAAGACGCGTGGAAAACAATACAGCATGATGCGCGACGGCGGCGAGACATCCCCGCGTGCTAACAAGTGCTCTACCCAGAGCCGCAGCGACGTCCCATCTCTTGGGCCGTGATCGCGTTCGTAGAAACCGAACAGGTTGAACCGATTATGACCCACGGAGCGAAGCTTGCCGAGAGTCTCCTCGATACAATCAACATTCAGCCAGAACCGGAATACCGAATAACGAAACTGATGTTTCCGCTGGCGTTCGGTTAGCATCCGCAGATGCATGACGCGCGTCACATATATCGATGGCGTGTGCAGCATCACTCAGCGGCTCGTAGTGTTTCGGAGCGAATGGGAATCCCAGTATCTGCGACCCAAGCGGGACGAGAGCCAAGCGCTTCCGTCACCCGAACACCTGCGCGCAAGCCGTCTTCATGGAATCCATATCCAAGCCATGCGCCAGCATACCAGATTCCATTTCGTCCTTGAATCGCGTCAAAGCGGTCTTGCGCTGCAAAAGCGGCGGCGTCGTATTGTGGGTGCGCGTACTCAACGGACAGGAACGTCAAGTCAGGGTCAGGGGCTTGTTCGGGATTCAGAGTCACGAACAGCGGTGTTGCCATGTCGATATTTTGGAGGCGGTTCATCCAGTAGCTCAGGCTGGCCCCTTTGCTCTCAGCCGTACCGCCGGTCAGGGCATTCCAGCTTGACCAAGCACGTTTATTGCGTGGCATCAGATTTTCGTCGCGGTGCAGGTAGGCTTTGTTGGGCGCGTACCGGATCGCCGAGAGTAGATCTTTCGTCTCGCCATCGGCATCACTCCGAAGCGCGAGAGCTTCGTTCGAATGTATCGCTAGAATGACCTCATCAAACTTCTCGGACGATCCATCTGAAAAATGGACAACGCCCGTCCCCTCAACGCTGACCGTTTCGGCATTCAACTTGATACGCTCGCCCAACTCGTTGGCGACTTTTTCGACATATTGTCGCGATCCATTCGTGACCGTCCGCCATTGCACCGCGCCGCCAAGTCCCGCGAACAGCTCGTGGTTCTCATAAAATCCGAACAGTGCTCGCGCTGAAAAATCAGCGATAGCCGTACTGCGCGTTGACCAAATCGCACCGGCCATTGGGTAAAGATACCAGCGCTTGAATTCGTCAGAATATCCCCGCGTATCGAGCCAATCACCGATCGACAAATCCCCGTTCATCCCGGTGTGAAAATCGCCCAATGCCTCGTCGTTGAACTTGAGAACTTCACGCGCCATTTTGATGAAACTAGGCCGGATCAGATTTCGGCGCTGCGCGAAAATTTTGTTGAGATTGTCTCCCGCCCATTCAATGCGTCCACCATCGATGGAAAAGCCAAGCGACATATCCGACCATTCTGTTTCGACGCCAAGATGGTCAAAAAACCCACACAGGTTCGGATAGGTCTTTCGGTTATAAACGATAAAGCCCGTATCGACGGCGATCTCTTTGGTGCGCCCGTCGCCGAGCGGATAGTCAACCAGGGCTGTGTTGGCGTGCCCCCCCAACCGGGATTGTTTCTCAAAAACGGTGACGTCGTGATCGCCCTTCAACGCCATCGCGGCCCCAAGGCCAGAAATCCCAGCACCAATGACAGCAATCTTCATGCGCGTAGTTCCTTATAGGCCGCAAGCGCGCGTTCGCGGCCAGCTTTCAGATCAACGATGGGGGCGGGATAGGAT
This sequence comes from uncultured Neomegalonema sp., assembly GCA_964549375.1. Taxonomy (GTDB): domain Bacteria; phylum Pseudomonadota; class Alphaproteobacteria; order Rhodobacterales; family Rhodobacteraceae; genus JAHDDY01. The sequence continues at coordinate 41,119 of CAZJWF010000002.1, read as the reverse complement.
TGGTTCGAGCGCATCTCCCAACTGCGCGGGATCGCCTCAAAAAACCGCGCGGCGTCTTCGGACGTCTTGAGGGCTTTTTCCGCGAGCCAGTTTTCGACATAGCGGCCTTGGCGGTCAAACTTATGTCGCTGTGTCTCTGGATTGAATATCCGGAAGAAAGGCGACGCATCAGGGCCGGAACCGGCAGCCCATTGCCAACCCATCGCGTTCGAGGCCGGATCCCAGTCTAGCAAGCAATCCGCAAACCACTTTTCGCCAACGCGCCAATCGGTCATCAGATGTTTGGTCAGCGCGCTGGCGGTCAGCATCCTGAGGCGATTGTGCATGGTACCGGTCGTGTAAAGTTCGCGCATTGCGGCGTCAACAAACGGCAAGCCCGTCATGCCACGCCGCCAGATTTCCGCATCCGCATTGTCATCGCGCCACGGGAACTTGTCCCATTCATCTCGCCAATTCGCATCGCCAATGTTTGGATAATGATGGGTCAGATGATACGCGAACTCGCGCCACAGGATCTCCGAAAGATACACCTTCGCGCCGTCCGTATTTGCTCCGGCAGCCCCTTGAATTGCAGCCCAAATCGTCGCTGGAGAAATCTCTCCCCATGCCAAATTTTCTGACAGTCGAGACGTGCCGACGATAGACGGCGTATCGCGCGCGATGGCGTAGTCAGCGATCGTTTCGAGAAAAATGTCGAGCCTGTCACGCGCGGCATCTTCTCCAATCGCTGCATAGTGAGAAACGACGTTTGCGCCTCGATTCATGGAATGACCGAGATGCCAATCATCAATCACTTCGGACTCAGGCCAGTCTGTTGGCGGGTTGAGAACGGTCGGTGCAGGGCTTGGTGTTGGGAACTGATCTCTATTGAGGCAGGCATTTTTGAAGGGAGTGTAGACGCGGTATGGCCCGCCTGTTTTGGTCTCGATCTCCCACGGTTCGACCAATAGGTGATTTCGAACGCTTCGCGCGTCGACACCATCCGCTTTCAGCGCGGCTTTGACCTCGGTATCGCGCGCCTTGGCCGCCTTGTCATATTGGCGGCCCCACACGACCTGAGTAGCACCGGTTTCTGAGATAAGCTGCCGCAGGGCATGAAGCGCGTGTCCGCGGCGGAAGATCAACCGAGATCCCTTGGCTTTTAGCGCTTCCGCAAAGTTTTTAGCGCCTTCACCCCAACGCCATTTCGGCGCGGCCCCATAGGTTTCGACGACTTCATCCAGAATACAGACAGGAATGACGAGCGCGCCGCGGTCCAGCGCGGACAACAGCGCGGCATTGTCGGCGAGACGAAAATCTTTACGTACCCAATACAATGTCGCCGTCAATTGATATCCTCAACGCTGTTGAGGGTTATCTAGATTGCAAGCGGATGATTGGTAGCATTAATCGTTTCGGCTTACCTGCCAGAAAGGACGCGCTAACTCGTATTCAACTTCACGCTGCGTCAAACCCATGTCGGACAAGCGATCCGCCGGTAATTTCTGCAACTCAGCGCGTTCCTGAGAAATTTTGTACCAATCTACAATCGCGTACAACGGTGCCGCGATTGCGCCTGCGAACCAGTGACGGGATTGGGAAGTGACGACGTTGGCCATAACCATTCTCTCTTTCATCTGGGCATCTGAATGCCGGTGATGGGGACAAACCCTGGATCAACACTCGCGTTGATGGCGGTATTCACAAATGATGATGAATTGATCTTTCTCCATCACTTGACGGAATGATAACTCGCAGACATGATCCCATCAGTAAATCGAATGTTTGTGATGCCATTCATTGCGTTCATTGATGGGGAGAGACATGTTGAGAAATCTGGATGTCGGCACGCTTCGCAGCTTTGCTGCCGTGGTTGATGCCGGAGGGGTGACGCGCGCTGCATCACGGCTCAACCTGACCCAATCGGCGGTTTCGATGCAGATCAAGAGGCTGGAGCAAAACCTCGATACGACTTTGCTGGACCGGACGGGGCGGGGCGTCACTGTGACGAACGAGGGCGAACAATTGCTTGAATACGCCCGAAAAATGATCGCACTGAACGACGACGCCGTAGATCGTATGATCGCGCCGCGCTTCGAAGGCTCGGTTTCGTTCGGCATTCCGTGCGATATTATTTATCCACATGGGCCTGAAATCCTCAGCCGTTTCGACCGCGACTTTCCACGTGTGCAGGTGAATTTCGCCAGTTCCTACTCGGCGAAGCTGCTGGAAGATTTCCAAGCTGGAAAGCTGGATGTGATCCTAACGACCGAGGCGAAAGCCAATCCGGCAGCGGAATGCCTCGCAGTCCAACCTTTGATGTGGTTCGGCGCACCGGGCGGCAAAGCGTGGACCCGTGATCCCGTTTGCCTTGCCAGCGCGAAGAACTGTGCATTCAAACCCGTCGCGCAACGGGCGTTGGAGAACGCAGATATGCAGTGGTGTTCGGGTGTTGAAACTGACACCGATTTAGGGGCCACGATGGCTACGGCGGCGGATTTGTCGATTATGGCGGTTCTTGAGGGGTCTTATGACGACAGGCTAGAGGCGGTCCCGCACAACGGGAAATTGCCTGAACTTCCCAAATTTTTCATCAATCTCTATATCGCTGACAATACGGCCAACGAAGATCTAGGTCGTGAATTCGGGCGTTATGTCCGCGAAGCCTATGCGGCTTGAGCCGGACCGCTCGGGCGAGTAAGGAACCTGCATGACGATCACTGTTGCAGCCCTTTATCATTTTACGCAATTCGACGATCCCGCATCGTTACGTCCGCCTTTGCTTGAATTATGCGAAGACGGCGGAATTCGGGGCACGTTGTTACTGGCAAACGAAGGGGTGAACGGCACGATTGCTGGCGACGAGGCATCAATTCAGACTGTCCTGCGGCACTTGCGGTCTCTACCCGGCTGCGCGGACCTCGAATGGAAGCGTTCAGAAGCGACGGAAATGCCGTTTCGCCGGATGAAGGTTCGCTTGAAAGCCGAGATCGTTACGATGGGCGAACCGAACACCAACCCCCGCGCCCGCATAGGGACGTATGTCGAGCCTCAGGACTGGAACGATTTGATTGGTCGCGATGACGTGGCGGTCATCGACACGCGCAACACCTACGAAACGATGATTGGTAGTTTTGAGGGAGCACTCGACCCGCAGACTGAGACCTTCCGTGAATTTCCCGATTGGTGGCGCGACAATGCTTCAAAATTTGAGGGTAAAAAAATTGCGATGTTCTGCACAGGCGGAATTCGTTGCGAAAAAGCGACGAGCTGGTTGATCGATCAGGGCGTCACTGATGTTCATCATTTGAAGGGTGGAATTCTAAAATACCTTGAAACGGTTTCTGAGCCGGAAAGCCGTTGGAATGGCGAATGCTATGTCTTCGACAAACGGGTTTCCGTTAAACATGGGTTGGAGCAGGGCGACCATTCCGCCTGCGGCGCCTGTGGCCGTCCCGTTTCGCGAGAGGCGCAGATGTCTCCAGACTATCGCGAGGGGGTTAGCTGCCCATTGTGCGTTGATGAATATTCAGAAAGTGATCGTGAACGATTTGCACAGCGACAACAGCAGTTTGAAAAGGCTCAGAAGGCGTAATTCAGCACGCCGTAAATGCTGGCCAGTACAAGGACGACGATCCAAGCCATCCACAGCGTCGTCATTGCGTCACTGACATCGACGGCATCCAGTTTCTTCCGCCCCTCAGCGTTCAAAAACGGATCGTTCGTTGTCACCCCATCATAGGTCCGTGGACCAGCGACGGCGATACGTAGCGTCGCGGCAAGTGCGCTTTCAGGCCAACCAGCATTGGGTGATTTGTGCTTTCGCGCGTCGCGCCACACAACCTTAAGCGCAGGACGCCGCCCACCGATCATGCAGATGATAAGGCCGCTCAGTCGGGCAGGTATCCAATTGAGGGCATCATCTAGTCTCGCCGCCGCCCATCCGAATTGAGCATACCGGGGAGAGCGGTGGCCGATCATCGAATCCGCTGTGTTCACCATCTTATAAACGGTGATACCCGGCAGACCGGCGACTAGAAACCAAAACGCGGGGGCGATGACGCCATCCGACCAATTCTCGGCGGCACTTTCAATTGCGGCTCTCGCGACGCCGCTTTCGTCGAGCGTTTCTGGATCACGGCCAACGATCATGGCAACCCGCTTCCGGGCTTCTTCCAGAGAGATGTTCAGGCCAGACGCGACGGCGTTGACGTGCTGTGACAGGCTACGCTGTGCCAAGAGGATTGCGGGACCTAAGACTTCGAAAACGCCATAAAACCCTGACCATGACAGCGGGACAGACACGAGCAACGCTAGAATGATCAACAGCAAGGTTGCGCCGATGCCTTTCACATAGCGACCCTCACCGTGGTTCATTCTGGTTTCAAGCCAGTTCACTGCGCGCCCCATAAGGACGGCTGGATGGGGGACACGCCGCCACAGCCATTCCGGCTCGCCGAAAACTGCGTCAAGGAGAAGGGCAATCGCTAACATTCGGGTGATGCACCATGACTGGCATCCGGCGTCAAGATTTGCGGCGGCTATTTCTTGTTTAAAAATTCTTGAACCGGCGCGAGCGATTGCTCAGGGTTTTCCTCCATTGGAACGTGACCCAGTCCGGGCAAGGTCGCGAGACGTGCGTTGGGGAGGGCGTCGAGATAATCTTGCGCGTTTGAAATCGGAATAATGCCGTCTTTTTCACCCCATAATAGCAACACCGGTGCCGTGATACTTCTCAACCGAGGTATCGGATCAGTAATGACAGTTTGCTCCAATCGATCAATCAAAGCCGCACGATTGCCGGATGCCAGCAGCAGTTCGTGATACCGATTAAGCGTTTCATCGCTCAGTTTTTCCTTGTCCGCATAGGCGGCTGCGAGGTTTGGTTTTAACGCCCATTGCGGCAGGAAATATTTTGACGCTTTGAGAATAACCGGAGCTTTGATTGTCTCGCCGTACTGCAGGAATGGGCTAGCAAATCCATCCGGGGCGATCAGTACCAGAGCGTCAACCCGTTCGGGGTGAGATGCCGCCATTGTCCACGCAATCCGTCCACCGATGGAGTTTCCGATCAACGTTGCATGGGGGATGTTTACCTGATCCATGAGGGAGGCAATCAATCCGGTCACACGCGGGTCTGTGTAATCTCGTTTCGGGTCTGGTGGCGATAAGCCAGCACCGGGCATATCGAAACGGATGACACGGTAAGACCGTTCAAGTTCTTTCGCCCACGCATCCCATGTGTGTAAACTTGACCCAAACCCGTGGATTAGCACCAATACCCGCGCATTACGTGGACCAGTATCACGGACATGAAGAACCGTGCCATCAACCTCTTTTAAATCAGAGGGGGCGGCGAGGTATTTCTCCGCAAGCTCTGCGCGCGGAATATCTGGTGTCCACGCGCAGGCAGTCGCTCCGAACAGGATAAACAGACCCGCGAAGAAGGTTCTTCGGATCATGAGGATTGACGCACCAGCTTGTATTCGGGATCGTAGAGACAAGGCTCGCACACCGATGCCGACAGTTCCCCGTGGCTGGTCCATATGCTCAATGCGCTGCCCACCGTGTCATGAGCGGGATCAACAAAACCCATCGCGATGTTCTTTTTCGTCCGGTGGCCCCATCCGGCGGAAGTCACGGTGCCGACGACTGCGCCATTCGCCATGATGGAGTCGCCCGCATGGGCGGGATAGGCATCCGTATCGAGGATAAGCGAAACAAACTTTCTGCGGATCGCTTGCGCCTCGACCGCTGCTTTGCCGACATATTCTTTGTCAGCAACAAAGCGGCTCAGATCGCTTTCGATTGGATTGAATTCCGTGATGAGATCAGCTTTCCAGTGTCGATACCCTTTCTCCAGCCGCATCGACTCTGTGGCGTAAAGCCCAAAGGGTTTCGCCCCTGCCTTGCGGATCGCCTGATAGGTTTCGATCAGGACTTCGTTCGGGATGTGCAGTTCCCATGCAATTTCGCCAGAGAAACTGACCGCCATCGCGACAATGCCATTCGGTTGTTGCTGCGCGGTAAGCCAGCGATATGTCCAGTCGGCATCCGGGAGAGCAGCAGACAATGCCTCGGTTGACTTGGGTCCAGCTACCACGAGGATCGTATGGCTGTCTGTCATGGGTGCGATTTTTACACCCGCGGGCGGCCCCAGTTCATCGAGCCAGTCGCGGTCATGCAACTCGGCTGCGGCGGCTGATCCCCACCAAATCCGGCCATCCGGCAAATGCGCCAAAGTCGCTTCGGTTTTGATGCCGCCTTGATGATTCAAGGCGTAGACGAGAGAAATTTTTCCGGCCTTGCGCGGAACGCGCGAGCAAACGATTTTATCGAGCCAATCGAGAGCGCCCTCGCCAGAGATCTCATAACGGTTAAAGCCGTTCACTTCGGCGACGCCAACTGCGTTTTGAATGGTATCAACTTCCGTACCAATGATGTCATGCGCGTTGGTAAAACCGAATCCGGGTTCCTCCTCAAACCCATCCGGCGCAAAGACCAAAGCGCGTTCCCAACCATTGACGACACCAAACCGTGCTCCTTCGGATTTGAGTGTCTCATGCAACGGGCTTAGGCGCAGGTTTCGACCTGCGGGACGTTGCTCGTGAGGTTTGTGAAAGCGGAACTCGTTCTGATAGTCCTCCACGGCTTTCGCCGCTGCATAGTCTTGACCCGCCCATGCGCCGAACCGCCGAGGGTCGAGCGCCCATGTGTCGTACTCTGCTTCTCCGTGAACGACCATTTGCGCGAGCAGCCATCCGTGACCGCCGCCCTCACCGACACCAGCCCGCAGGCCGGTAATGCAATAGGCATTTCGTTTGCCGGGAATCTTACCGACCAGCGGCACGCCATCCGGCGTGTAGGTAATCGGGCCGTTGACAACGGTATGAATCCCGACTTCGGCGGCGGCAGGCACCCGTTCGAAAACGTTTTCTAGCACCGGCATGATCCGGTCGAGGTCATCGGGGCAGAGCGCATTGGTAAAATCGGGATCAATGCCATCGGTGCCCCATGTCTTGCAGCCTTGTTCGTAAAAGCCGAGCAAAAGCCCTTTTTTGTCCTGCCGTGAGTAAAAATCGTCCGTCGGACAACGCAGCAGCGGCACGCGATGATCAAGCTCAGCCAACTGAGGGATTTCTTCAGTGACGAAATACTGGTGCTCCATCGAAACGACAGGCAGCGTAACACCCATCATTTTACCGATTTCATTGCAGCGATAGCCGCCCGCATTGATCACGACTTCACAGTCGATATCGCCATTTGCGGTGTGCACTGTCCAACTATCATCTTCGCGTTGTGACAGTCCCGTTACGGGCGTACTTCGATAGACCTCTGCTCCGGCTTTTCGGGCACGTCTGGCGAGCGCTTGGCATAGCTGTGCGGGATCAATATCCCCGTCATGCGGGTCCCACAGCGCCCCAGCGAGGCCCTCCGTTGAAATAAGCGGATGACGGCGGCCACATTCCGCTGCGTCCAATACCTCATAATCGACACCCATTCCCTTCGCCATTGACTGAAAATGACGATAGCCTTCGAGATGCCACTCTTTAGACGCAAGTCGAAGCCCACCATCGCCATGATTGTAGTTGATTGGATACTCAGGATCATCGGCGAGTTCACGATAAAGGCGGATCGAATGGCTTTTCAGCCCAACCATGACCTGAATCCCACCAAAGTTGGTGACTTGGGCTGCAGAATGCCAAGTTGTTCCGCTTGTCAGCTCATCGCGTTCGATCAGGACAACGTCGGTCCATCCTTCTTGCGTCAGGTGATAGATTGCCGAGCAACCTGCAATTCCGCCGCCGATAACGACCGCCCGTGTCGTGGCTTTCATACGTTTCCCTATCGAGTTCGAGAGATTATCGGAACGCGAAAACGCTTGATGCGTCAAGCATTGCCATCTGAGCGTAACTGGGTAGTTTTCTTGTCATGAGAGCTTTCTGGGCAGTTTTGATCGCTTCACTTGGTTTCGCACCGCAAGGAATGGCGGAAGATGAGGCGCGTATAACGGACCCGCTCGGTGCGCTCTACGAAAAAACGTTAGAAATCATTACCGCAGAGACATCAAAGCCGAAAGACAAAGACGGCGAAACTCCCTCGCCGGCCATCATTCCCGCGTCAGAGGCCGAGTTGGGAAGTCTGAAACAACAGGGCGCATCTGATAATACACGGGTGAACGCGATTACGGCTCCGGTTCCGGTCGAGTCTTTGGGTATCGTGCCGCGTGAGGCGCAAACTCGAAAAGTCAGGATCGGTAGGACAGGGGCGGTTGCAACACCGGCGGCCAAAGCGCGAAAGGCGGGCTCAGAGCGGGTCTTGCGTGCGGGCGGTATTCCGTTGAATTTGAAGTTACCTCCTATTCCCGACTCGAGCCAGACAACGGGGCGAACGCATCGAGAAGTGGTCGTTCGAACACTTGCGATCCTCGTGACTGCGGTCAAAGGAGAGGGGTTGCCACAAGAGACCGTCAACGCCTTGATTGCAGACTTTGGAATTCAGGATGGTCTGTCCCCAAAAGAAGCGGCCTTTATCGCGTTGCCTAATCCGCGCACGGCGGACAAGGTTCAATTCGCGTGGCGTTATGAGGCGGCGTGGGTCATGTTATGGGCATTGTCGTCGGTAGATGATTTACCTCCACCGAAGGAAATTGTTGATGTCCGCGCGATTGCCGAGATTGTTCGCGGCGAGAATGTTGGAACCTTGCTGGCGAAGACGTCCCTGCGACCAATGGAAGAAATTTTGGATCAGGCGGATTTAATCTATCGGTATCGCTGGGCCTTGGTCGATGCTGGGATGAATGATCGTGACCCCCCTGCGGGCTTAGATCCTGGCGTCGCGTTAGAACGTCACAGAGCGCTCAACTGGCTCATCGGATATCTTGGACAGCAGTGGGATGATGTGACGCCGGATACGTGAGGATACGCGGGCAAGACGGAGTTATTTGCTGCAAGCTTGATCTAATCTCGAATGCCCAGCGGAATACTCACGTCCCAACAGTTCGCAAAACTGACGTATCTCCTGAAGGGAAAGCTGATCGCGCTTGTTGCACAGCACGGATAGGCTTTGATCGTCCTTCAGGGTGCCCCAAGAGAAAGAAACGGCTTCGCCTTCTACTTTCGACACAGCGAGAAACGCGTGTTCACCTTGATCCGTGAGACAAGTCCAGCGTTGGCCCGCTTCGAAGGCGTGTGATTTGGTGATACCTGTAAGGCCCACCCCCACCAGTATCACAGCACAGCCTGCGGCGACGATGCGGGCACGTTTGTCGATGAACTTTCCAAACGTCACATTACTTCTCCATGTGGCTTTGGTGCTGGGTTCCCGCCAAGGCACTCTGCCGCTGTCCGTCTTGGCGTTGTATCCGCAAACTCATAGTAGGGTGCTTTATCATCATTCCAAATATGCTCGAAAATCGGCGCGATGGAGTCGTCTGGCAAGGTGCCTGCGCTGACAAACCATTGACCGGGTGCCGCATCTTTCTCACGCCAAAACATCGTGCTCCCGCATTCGCTGCAAAACCCGCGCTCGCCAATGTCTGAGGCGTCATACCACTTGAGGCCGCGTTGTTCGGTCAATGACACGCCATCCTCCATTCGTGCGGCAAAAAAGGGGCCGGACGACTGGACCCGACACATTTTGCAATGGCACACCCCGATTCCGCGATCTGATGGCGTGCCGGTAAACTTTACAGCGCCGCAAAGGCAGGAGCCTGTGACTTGCTTCTTTTGGGTCATGGTGTATCCCCCGGTAGACTTCATGGCGCTGTAAGGCGACGCGTATAGACATCCGCATATCGTTCGAGGGCAGTATATCATTCTTTGGGCGAAGGTACTGAATTGATCGGGAAATCGACATGCCAATTTTCTCACTAGATGGCATTGCGCCTCAAGTTCATCCAACCGCTTGGATTGCACCGGGTGCCGTCATCGTTGGCAACGTTATATTGGGCGAAGGTGCGAGCGTCTGGTTCAATGCCGTGATTAGGGGTGACAATGAACCAGTGACAATCGGCCCGCGCTGTAATGTGCAAGACGGGTGTGTATTGCATTCCGACCCCGGCTTTCCCCTCACACTCGAAAAAGATGTGACGCTGGGCCATGCAGCCGTCGTTCATGGGTGTTTTGTCAGTGCCGGGGCGCTGATCGGGATGGGGGCAACTGTGTTGAATGGAGCGCGAGTTGGCAAAGGATCGCTCGTCGGCGCAAATGCATTACTGCCGGAGGGCAAAGAGGTGCCCGACGGACATATGGCGCTCGGCGCGCCTGCGAAGATTATTCGGGAGTTAGCGAGCGGACAGATTGCGGGGTTGAAAGCGACTGCAGATCACTATGTCCGCAACGCCGAACGATTTCGGAAAGGCATGGTCGAAATCGTTTAGATCAGCGCCGTTATAAAATCAGGACGGCACGAAAATCGTTGACGTTGGTGAGTGTCGGCCCCGTTACGAGTTGAGATTTGATCGCCTCAAAGAACCGATGCCCGTCGTTATTGGCCAGCATCTCTCGCGGGTTCAAATTTGCTGACGCGCCGCGCGCGAGCGTATCGGGGGTGACAATGGCTCCGGCAATTTCTTCCGCCCCATCAATGCCGTCTGTATCTCCAGCAATTCCCCAAATTCTCTTATTGCCTTCGAGCGCTAAGGCGAGGGCAAGACAGAATTCGACATTGCGCCCACCGCGCCCGCTTCCGCGTACTGTGACGGTCGTTTCTCCACCGGAGATCACAACACAAGGCGCTTTTCCGGGCTGGCCATGTCGAAGAACCTGATTGGCAATACCGGAGTGAACCTTTGCGACGTCTCGCGATTCTCCCTCAATCGCATCACCGAGAATGATCGGCGTAACGCCAGATTGAACCGCGACCTCTGCCGCCGCTTCCAATGACATTTGAGGGGCGGCAATCACGCGGTTCTCGACCCGCGCGATAGCTTGACTGGACGGGCTAGGTGGCGGTGTTCCCGTTGCGAGATGCCGTTCGATCGAGGGTGGTACTTTGACGTCGAAACGTTCGAGCAAAGCCAAAGCATCTGTGGGATGCGAGTCGGTTCCGACTGTCGGACCGGACGCAATCACCGCCGGATCATCGCCCGGTACGTCAGAGATCATCAGCGCTAAAACTCTCGCGGGATAAGCCGCCGCCGCGAGGCCACCGCCTTTCACGGCGCTTAGGTGTTTTCGAATGGTATTCATCTCGCCAATCGCTGCCCCTGATTTCAGCAGAGCTTGATTCACGGCGATTTTTTCGTCGAGCGTAATGCCGTTTGCCGGTGAGGTGAGCAGCGCGGATCCACCACCTGAAATCAACGCGAGCACTAGATCGTCTTCGTTTAGAGCAGAGATTGTATCGAAAATTTTTCGAGTGCCTGCGACACCTGCTGCGTCCGGGACTGGGTGGGCCGCTTCAATAATTTCGATCCGTTCACATGGCGCGCTGTGCCCGTAGCGGGTCAAAACGGTGCCACTCAGTTCACCTTGCCAATGCGCTTCGACCGCTTGAGCCATTCGCGCCGACGCCTTTCCAGCACCGATCACGATCAACCGGCCCTTAGGCGGTTTGGGAAGGTGAGATGGAACGCATGTCATCGGATCAGCCGCACGAACGGCGGCATCAAACATCCCCTTTAACAGCGTCTCAGGGGCGATCACGCTGCGTCTTCGGATACGGCCAGTAACGCAGCCATCGCACGATCCGCGTCACTTTCTGAAACGAAAATATGATCGTGATAAAAGGCTGCGACGACGTTCGCGCTGATCCGCTGTTTCGTCAGAGCAGCAGAAATTGCGGCGGTTAATCCGACGGCCTCCAAACTGGAATGAACCGTCAAGGTAATCATGGCATAGCGCGGTTGCTCATCGCTTTCGTAGATCAGCGTCATGCCCTCAGGTTCTTGAAACATGGCAATCGGCGATAACTTTGCGGCTTCTTCCAGAGTCATGTCCGTATGGGTTGAAAAAACAAACCGCCTCGGATCAAGAACCGGCTTCATTTCACGCAGTAAAGCGTTGAGATCAGTCTCTCCCGTCATCTAGCGTACTCCAAAAGAGGCAAGAGCCTCACGCATTGCGCCCGGCATGTCGGCGAGCACTTCTCCCTCATCGGTCAAATCCGGCGGGGCATCGGCTGGTGTTAAATACCGCCACCCCTGAAATGGCCGCTTTGGACGCATTTCCGTTCGCACGAGGATCGGATCAAGAATAATCGCACAGCGCGAAATACCGTCCTCACCGACAATCGGTTCTAGTGCGACGATCTTTTGCCGCGCCACAATATTCCGCTTAATGACCCAATAGATTGAGCCACCAGCGAGCAATTCAGTGCCGCGCTTCGGCGTCATCCTAGTGACGTGGCGAGGGCGGCTGTCTTCGCCCGCAGTCTCGCGTTCGGCTCGGCGAAGATCTTGCCACTCCGCCAGACCTTCAACGCTTTCAGAGCCGACACTCAGCTTGACGAGATGAAGGAGCGGCGCTTCGTTGGTTGTCGCTTTAGGTGACATAAACTCCCGATTATCCCCGCTTAATCCGTCCTACAGAAACGCTTAACGACTTTTACCGGGGAATCGCGGGAATTGTCGCATTTTTTCCCCGAAATATCTGGGGATTTTCTAACATCATTTGGTTCAAAACGTGAGGTGTATAAAAATCAGAAACTTAGATCCCTTAAACGTCCGTTAGCAGGTCTTCGGTACTGTTCGACGTTCCAGAACGACCCCGTTGGAGGCCGCTTATGTCCGCTGTTGCAATGAATGAAACAAACGAGTCGTTAAGTCGCAGCTATGGGCTGACATCGCTTGAGCGCGATGCTCTGCCGGAAAATCACCCGGTTTCGGTGTTTGCCGGTTGGTATGATCAGTTTTGCAAAGGGCATCTGCTGCCGGACGAATTGGTGTTGCTTGCTCAGCCGGGTGTAAGGCAGCTTTTGCGGTGGGTCCGCCACGTCGAGCCCGTAGAAGTCGATGGAATCGTTGATTTTTACGTCCTTTCGCAAGGCGAACAACTTGATGCGCCGTCTTCGGACCACATGCGCGAAGGTTGGATGAGCGAAACGCTCGACGAGGAGTTTGTTGAGTCGCGCTATCATGAAGCGATTACCGCCTCGGTCCTGCGCAAGCCGATGTTTTCGCGCGGCACCGTTCCGTCTGTCGAAAGAGCGTTTATCATGCAATATCGCGGGGTTTTCCCGCTCTATGCCGAAAACCCCTCGCGTCTCCGCTTGGCCATTATTGCCGCTGAGACCTATGCCGCAGTCGATACCGACGACTGAGGCTTGCGCTTTGAGCTGATCCCTGCCTTATCTCCCTAAGAAAATTCTCAGGGGGAAAAGATGGCGTTTGACCGGTCAATTAAGATTGCTCCTTCCATTCTCAGCGCCGATTTTGCGAATTTTGGTGCGGAATGTGAAGCAATTGAACAGCAAGGCTGCGATTGGGTTCACATCGACGTCATGGACGGGCATTTCGTGCCTAATTTGACTTTCGGACCGCCGCTGGTCAAAGCGATCCGCCCTCACGTCAAAACGGTCATGGATGTTCACCTCATGATCGAACCGACCGATGCGTATCTTGCGCCATTCGCCGAGGCGGGGTCCGACAGGCTCACCGTACATGTCGAGGCTTGCCCGCATTTGGATCGAACCCTTGGCGCTATCGCTGAGCTAGGCTGCAAGGCTGGCGTTGCCTTGAACCCCGCGACACCTGAAACGGCGATTGAATATGTCTTGGATAAGATTGATCTAGTCTGTGTGATGACCGTCAATCCCGGATTTGGCGGACAAAGCTTTCTACATTCGCAGATCGAAAAAGTCCGCAGATTACGCGCGATGATAGGGGAACGTCCCATCCACATCGAAATTGACGGGGGCATTACGCCTGAAACCTCGCCCCTAATGGCAAAAGCAGGCGCGGACGTACTCGTCGCCGGATCGGCTGTCTTCAAAGGCGGTTCCGTGTCCAACCCCGATGTCTACGGCGCAAATATTGCCGCCATCCGACAGGCGGCGAGCTAACATCCCGCCTTACGCATCTGGCCCAAAGCTGCGGATCATTTCTACGTAATCCTTGGGGAAACCGTACTCTTCTGCAGGGCGCGCAATCTTTTCGATATACTCCGCTTCTGCGGCAACGGGCTTCATGTCATCGCATATGTAGCAAAGAGCTGGGATGATATTGTCGTTCATGTCGGTGACGGTCACAGCCCGTGGGAAATAGTCACCGCCTAAGAAGATTTTAGCGTGATCGACATACAGGCGACGCAATTCTTCATGGGTCGCTGTGGCCATTATTCCCCATACCGTTGAACCGGGCTCTCGCGACAGGGTCGCGGTTGGCTCGATGTTCAGGCGATAACCATTCAACGTGGCCACCCGATATTCTTCCGGTATCAGGTTGATTTCACGTAGCACAGAGAAATTGATATAGGCTCCGAAGAAGAAAACCCAGATTTTCGGTTCCATAGATGCCGACCTCTCTAAACGTCTTGAGAGACTGACCGTAGCCGTTGATCCGTTACGCGCAAGTCATTTAGGTTTATTCCGCCGCCTAATTTTTTGCATCCGGTGTTATCGGTTGCAAATTGAGGGTTCCAACTGCGCTTGGTTCGAAGTCTGCGCGTTCCAGAGACATCGGCATATATTCGCCAATGCGCCATAATGGCGATAAGTTTGCGTAATACTCGGAAAACGGGTGTCCCGAAGCGCCTGTTGAAACGATGTACTGCGAACGGTTGAGGTCCGAAAAATCGTAGACCCCCCGAAATCCGGCTCCGTGGACATTGTTGAACGGATTTCGACCTCGGTGCGCCATCGCGCCTCGATTCAGCGTGTCGTCGCCGCCGCTTGTTTCCTGACTTATGTTCACAAAACGATCCAGCCCAAGGCGAACTCCTAGAACTTTTGTCGAGATGCTGCCGAGCGTTGCATGGCGATGAAGGGCAGTATGGGCCATGCCCCAACGCCAAGCGCGGTCATCATCTCCATACGCGGCGGTCAGCTTTTCCAACGCCTCATCCAGCGCCTTTGCAGCGATCTCGGTGCAGATTTCGGTGCGGTCTTCGGTTGTGATGTCGTCGCACCATCGGGACGCGCCATTGATGTCTTTGAAAACGCGTTCGAGGAATAGCGGACGCGGTCCATGATAACTGCTAATCAACTCGCCCAATTCGTCTTTGACCAGTAGCGGCAAGAGGGTATTGAGCCATGCCGAGAATATCAGCGGCTCAGGATCGTGTTCGCTCATCTCGCCGTTCCACAACCGCAAGCGAAGGAGAACGCTTTGGCGGAGTGGATGGGCATCGCTTGGCTGTTTTTCATCCCATAGCGGTGCGGCGATGAGAGGTAGTAACGCGCGGGCCGTTCCAGACACCGTGTCTGACTGCATGGCTTTGAAGCTTTCAATCGAGTGTGCTTCGCGCGCATTTAGCAACTTTTCGATACGATTGATGCGATAGGGAGCGTCCCAGTCGAAAGATAGATGACGCGGGAAGGGGGCATTCCCGATGCGATTATTCGCGTTTGCAACAGCGCCGCTTTCTGGTTCGATGAGGCGTGGCAGTGCAGTATCACGCAGCCACCCTGTCCAATCATTCCGATCCGACCAACCGGGTGAGGGCAAGCGTCCTTGGAATGGAGCCGTAAAGCGCCGAAGCGGAACACGTCCCGCGACGGCAATGCCAACTGTTTCTTTGTCGGCGACAATCAGGTTGAGGGCAGGGGCCACGACCTGCGCCGCGATTTTGATGGCATCCTCGGCAGACGAGGCACGATTGAGCGCCATCAGCGCCTCAATGGTGGTGTCATCATCTGCCAGCGCAGTCCATGCGATCGTTGCAACGTGATCGTCCGGTGTCACAGCGGCCAAACCAGCCGTGTCCAGCGGCATAACTGGACCATGACGGCTTTTTCGAAGGGTCAGTTCAACTGGGGTGCTTCCCTTCACATTGACAATTTCTGTTTTCGTTTCGAATTCCAATGGTCCCTCAGGGCCGACGTATTTCTCGGCGTCGTCGGGAGCGAGTTTCTCAATGAAAATATCGATGTCATCGAGTTGGGTTGCGGTTAGGCCCCACGCAATGTCTTCGCTGCGTCCGTAGGCGATGGCCGGCACACCTGGCAGGGTCGCACCGATGACTGATAGTCCAGGGGCCGTAACCTGAACCGGATGCCATATGGAGGGCGCGGTAAGGGGAAGGTGTGGGTCAGACGCCAGCAAAGGCGCGCGTCCCGCTGTTCGGGAACCTTCGACTGCCCATGCGCTAGAGGCACCTGCCATTTGCGGCGTATCTAGGCCAATAAACCCAAGCGCCTGATCATAGGGTTGCGGTGTGCTCCACGGGCCAGTACGTGCAGATTTGACCGGCGGAAAGTTCGGCGAGGTGGTTGCTGTGGTTCGGGTCGGCGATGAGAGGCGAGTTTCTTGTTCTTCTTCAGCTGGAAAAGCATCAATTCCTTTTCCTGGATACTCTGGATAGAGATCACGCACTTGCGCTGGATCGAGCGCCAAGCTTATGCGGCCTCTCGCGCTTTCTCTGAGTAAAGATGCGAGCGATATTTGGAATGCCATACTCTTGACGACCGACAGCGAGTCTGCGGGGCGCCAAGGATCAATATCCCCGCCGAAAATTGTGAATTCTGGCGCTCCTTTATCGCCGTTCTCAATTTCATCGAGGCGGGCATTTACCCCAGCGGCATAGGATTCAAGCAGCGCGACGGTGTCGACTTGCAGTGCGGTAAGGCTGCGTTCAGCATATCCATCGAGATCAAGCGCGCGCATAAGCCGGTCGGTGGCCAAGGCCCGTTCGCCAAACCGTTCCGACATCCGGCCTTGCACCAATCGCCTTGAGAGGTCCATTTGCCAAAGTCTGTCACTGGCGTGGACGTACCCGAGCGCGAACAAGCCGTCGGTCTCTGACTCGGCGAGAATGCGCGGCACGCCATAGGCATCTCGAATGATTTCAACCTCTGAGTCCAAACCGGCAACTTGGACCTCACCGTCGATATTGGGAAGCGAGCGCGACGCATACCAATAGACCGCACCGACCGCGATCAAGCCGATCAACATGACCCCAAACAGTAACCTTACAAACCATCGCCA
This sequence comes from uncultured Neomegalonema sp., assembly GCA_964549375.1. Lineage (GTDB taxonomy): Bacteria > Pseudomonadota > Alphaproteobacteria > Rhodobacterales > Rhodobacteraceae > JAHDDY01. Next base: position 24,054 of record CAZJWF010000002.1, on the reverse strand, counting down.
GAGCGCAGACATGAGTTTCTTTTCTCCTGAACATTGGTTCCCCTTGACGCGGTAGGGGCCAATGCCATCGTGTGCAGCATCGCAGTTGTGTCGCCGCGATGCGCGTGCAGGTCAAGTCTGTCGCGTATTTATGGCGTATCTGGAGGGAAAAATGGCGAAGGTCGGATTTATTGGTTTGGGCGTTATGGGATACCCGATGGCGGGTTATCTGCAAAAAGCCGGACATGAAACAACCGTCTACAATCGAACCACGGCCAAGGCCGAGAAATGGGCGGCGGAATATGGTGGCGCTATGGCTGCTTCACCACAAGAAGCCGCCGAAGGGTGTGATTTTGTGATGGCTTGCGTGGGAAATGACGATGACCTGCGGAGCGTGACAATCGCTGATGGCGGGGCGTTTTCGGGCCTCAAAGAAGGTGCGACCTTCGTTGATCACACCACGGCCTCGGCGAAAGTCGCCCAAGAACTTGCTGCTGCGGCGGCTGATAAGGGCTGCGGTTTCATTGACGCACCCGTCTCTGGCGGGCAGGCAGGCGCCGAAAACGGTCAATTGGCGATCATGTGCGGCGGCGACGCGGCCACCTTTACCAAGGCGGAGGCGGTTATGGATTGTTATGCAAAGGCCATTGTCCACATCGGCGAAGTCGGAGCAGGGCAAATTTGCAAGATGGTGAACCAGATTTGTATTGCTGGTTTGGTACAAGGTCTCGCTGAAGGGCTGGAATTCGCCAACAAAGCCGGTCTTGATGGCCGGAAGGTTGTTGATGCGATTTCTGGCGGTGCGGCGGGTAGCTGGCAGATGGCGAACCGCTTTGAGTGGGTGCTAGACGGAGCGTATGAGAATAATCAAGGGTTCGCGGTCGATTGGATGCGTAAAGATCTTGGAATTTGTTTCGAGCACGCTGAGGCGATTGGTGCTGATCTACCCGTCGCGAAAATTGTGGATGGGTTCTATGGCGACGTTCAGAAAATGGATGGCGGACGGTGGGATACGTCCAGCCTCGTTATGCGCCTGAACGGCAAGGCGTAATCCGCGATTACTTCTGAGACGTATTTTTGCAGAAAGCCCCGGAGCAATTCGGGGCTTTTTCTTTGTGAAAAAACCTCCTGACCTTGCGATCAGGAGGTAGAGAGGAAAAGTTGGGTTTACTCGATTGTTTTATTTATTAACCGCCGCCATCAAGGAAACGCGGCAGCCATAGCGCGATTTCTGGGAAGACAAAGATCAGCACGAGGCCAATCACTTGGATCACCATGAACTGCATCATGCCCAGATAGATGTCTTTCAGATCCCATTCAGGCACAACACCCTTCAGGAAGTAGGCTGACAGCGCCACGGGCGGCGACAGCCAAGCTGTCTGCAGATTCACCGCCACAAGGATGGCGAACCAGACCAGCAGGTCGACACGATCCAATCCAAACGCAGGGCCAAGCGTCTCAACAACTGGCATCAGGATCGGGACGATGATCAGCACGATGGGAACCCATTCGAGCGGCCAGCCGAGCAAGAAGATCAGCGCCATAATCAAGATCAGCGTCAGTACAGGACCAAGATCAAGTGACAACAGCAACTCGGTCAGCATTTTTGGGGTGCCGAGGTTCGAGAAGACCGCGCCAAAGAAGTTCGATGCCGCCACCAGAAACATGATCAAGACGGTGATTTCCAACGTTTTGATCAGCGCATCGCCTGCATTCTTCATCAGGATGAACATCAAGAAGATTGCTAGGGGTGCGCCGTAGAGGATCACTTTTATCGGCACATCAAGTGCGAGGTGAGCGAGCCATGCGAAGATAACATAAGCGATTACCGCGCCGAGCAGAACTTTCATATCCGCGCCGCGGATATAGAAAGAGAATTTGCCGTAGAGGATCGACAAGAAAATCGAGCCGAATGCGCCGCACGCTGCTGCCTCCGCTGGTGTCGCCCAACCAAGCAGGATTGACCCCAATGCGAAGGAGATCAGGATGGTCGGCGGGACAAGGCCCATAAAGAATTCGTACCAAAGGTCAGCGAAATAGAAACCGCCCGGCTTTACCACCCGCATAATCATAAAGATCGCGAACATCGCCACGATCCACAGCACGGGGATCACGAGGCCGCCCAACGGGAAGAACGCTAAGCTGCCGCTTGCGCCCAAGACGCAAAGTTGAACGAAGACGATCAGCGCCAGCATCACCAGCAAAATCTCAAGCCAGTAGTACGGCGAGGTCTCCGGCTGATCCTCTGGTGGCAAAATCGGTCCAAGGCTTGGGTTGATCCAGCAACGCCCTACGGAATAGAGCATGTAGAGACCGGCGAGCAGGACGCCCGGCACAATCGCTGCGCGGAAGAGGTCAGTGACAGGGACTTCAAGTACAGGGCCCATCACGATCAACATGATTGATGGTGGGATCAGAATGCCAAGCGTGCCGCCGGCGGTAATCGTTCCTGCGGCCATGCGAACGTCGTAACCAGAGCGGTTCATGGTCCGGGCCGCCATAATTCCAAGGATAGTGACGGACGCGCCAACGATCCCCGTTGCGGCGGCAAAGATTGTCGAGACGAACAGTACCGCGATAAAGAGCGCGCCTTTGGTGCGCGACATCATCATTTGCACCGCGTTGAAAAGCCGCTCCATCAGGCCTGCCTGCTCCATCATGATGCCCATAAAGATAAACAGCGGCACGGCGACGAGCTGATCGTCCAACATCGTTGAGTTTGTTTGCAGAGTCAGGAGGTAGAACGTCAGGTCACTGTTCGTGCCCCATGTCCCGAATACGAAACCAAGGAAGATCAGCGTAAAAGAAATTGGGAAACCGACGAAGATCGAGAACAGCATCGCGGCCAGCATCCACAGGCCGATCGTAGGCTTAGAGACTTTGACCTCACCGAATAGGCCCAAGATCCAGTCCAACCCGCCTTGTATCCACAGAACAATGTCCTGAAGGAAAGATGTTTCGCCCTTTTTCAAAGCTCGCGCAGCATCTTTTGCTAAGTCTTTCTGGAAGAAGACGAGATAGAATATGATAGCCAGCAAGATGAAATAAGGAATTAGCAGCTTAACGAACTTTGCTTCGCGGCTTTTACCCATCTGGTGAAATGCGCGGAACAGCTCAGGGAAGCCTTGCAGGAAGAGGAGGAAGGCCCCTATCGGCATAAAGATCCGAGCGGGCCATAGGATTGGTGCCCAGGTCGAGTCGCTGGCTTCTTCCCAGCGGCCCCAAGGTTTATCCCAACCACGCCAGCCCATTGAATCCAGAGTGAAATCCATCGCACTCCAGAAGAAGAACAACATCGCCGGGAAGTAGAAAAACAGGTAGAGCAGGGCATCAACGGTCGCCTGCGTTTTCGGTGTCCAGTTCCTAAATAGGAAGTCTGCGCGGATATGGACGCCCCGCAGCAAGGCATAACCCGCTGCCCCCATAAAGAGAATTCCGCCCGACATGCGGCTAATATCATAAACCCACAGCGTCGGCCCAAGACCCCACTCACGGGCCGTTTCGACCATCCCATTCGCAGCGAGCATCCCGAACGCTGTCCTTGAGATAACCTCGAAGACCATCGCAAAGATCAATGGGATCAGCATGATGCAGAGGATTTTTCCGGCCCAATTATTGAGCACATCAATGAAGGCTGTGATCGGGCGCTGCCAAGGCGTCATGTCTTCGGGGGTTTCACCCGGTGCCTCTGCGCGGCGTTCCGCGATAAGCTCGTCGGTAATATCTAGTTCACCGATATCCGCATCGTTGGCCATGACAAATGCCTACACTTCTGGAATGGGCTCTAAAATTGAGCCGTTAAATAGAAATAAATTGAAAAACGAAGAGCCTCGACGCCGCTGGCGCCGAGGCGGAGGGTCAAGCTTACTTAACCGAGTCAGCAAACGCTTTGCCGAGAGCCGCGTTCGATGCCTGAGCGCCAGCCCAGAAAGGAACAGCGATTGCAGCGAAGTCTTTTTGCGACTGCCAGACTTTTGCGAAGAATTCGTTTTCAGCAGCGTTCTTCTCCAGCGATGCTTTCGCAGCGTTCATGTACGCTGGGAAGTAGTCGGCTGGGGTGTCGTGCAGTTGAACGCCGTGGTTTTCCACGAGATCCTTAAGTGCCTTACCGTTTTCGTAGATCCGGTAGGACATTGCTTTCGAAAGTGATGCGTTCGCAGCAACTTCCAGAGCTTTCTTCTCAAGGTCGGACAGTCCGTCATATACATCGCCGTTGATGTACATGTCAGCGTTCACAACAACTTGGTGCAGACCTTGAAGGTAGTAGTGCTTTAGGACTTTTTGGAAACCGAAGACCGAGTCAGGCTTCGGGCAGCACCATTCAGCTGCGTCGATCGTACCTTTTTCAAGTGCTGGCAGGATGTCACCGCCACCCATAGCAACCGATGCAACACCGATGTCTTTATACGTCTGGCCAGGAATTCCTGGAGGCGTGCGGAAACGGTACTTGCGGAAGTCGTCCATAGACGTGATTGGCTCTTTAAACCAGCCGAGGGCCTCTGGGCCAACTGGCTGAAGCATAAAGCCCTTCACGTTAACGCCCATTTCGTCCCACAGCTCGTCGTACAGCTCTTTGCCGCCGCCGTATTGGAACCACGAAACGAATGCGATGTTATCGATGCCGACACCAGCACCAGCAACAGGCGAACCAAACAGCATTGCTGCAGGGTGCTTACCTGACCAGTAGTGCGTCCATGCGAAGCCGCCTTCAATAAGGCCCTTATCAACAGCGTCGAGCGTTTCTTTAACGCCAACAACTGCGCCCGCAGGCAGGACTTCGATTTTAAGCGAACCACCCGTGAGTGCGGCAACGTCTTTACCGAACTCGTTGAGCATAAACACTTCATCTGCTTTCGCCGGAATAACCGACTGAACGCGGATAACTGTTTCAGCGAATGCAGCCGAAGCTGTGAATGCTGCGAGGCTCATGCCTAATGCAGCGGTCTTCAAGAATCCCATAGTATCCTCCCTGGGGTTGAAAGTATCGTCGTTCTGTTTGGCGAGCCAAATATACCGTGCGCTTCACCGTCGTCTCGGTCGACACTTAGTCCGTACCATGCGCTCGTAATCTTCTACAAGATTGGTGATACGCGACATCTTCTACAAGACTGGTGATACGCGACGTTCGTGCTAGAGTTCGTTAGTTTTCTGCCTCTCAGTGGCCTCCTGTTTTCGAGGAAGCCACACACTGCGAGTCTGAAACGAAACCGAAGATTTGTCCAATGCCGGTTTCACACCCCATCACGCCTCGATACAGCATCTCAAATGCAACATAGAGAAGAACGATGAGACCTAGCCAAGAGATCCAAGGATAACGGGCCAGTAACTTCATAATGAGCGTTGCGGCGAAGGCCATGAGGACAATTGCCAGACCAAGGCCAATAACGAGTTTTGTCTCATCGCCGTCCGCGATTGCGGCCACAGCCAAAACGTTATCAAGCGACATTGAAACGTCAGCGATTGTAATCGCTATCAGCGCTTGTTTCAGGGATCGCTTAGGTTTGCCTTGAAAGCCGCCATCTTCCGCTTCTTCCATGGCCTCTTCAGCGGCCTCATCTGTATGATTGCGGATGTCCCTGTAGAGGCTCCAACAGACCCAAAGAAGCAGCAAGCCTCCGACAAAAAGCAATCCGGGAACACCAAGAAGCTTTGTCGCAACGATCGCAAAAACGACACGCAACAATGCTGCGATGACCATCCCAAAAAGGATTGCGCGTTTGCGAAGTTCTGGTGACAGCCCAGCTGCCGCCATGCCGATAACCAGTGCGTTATCACCGGACAAGACGAGGTCAGTGATAATGATTGCACTATAATCGAAAATTGTATCCCACATCGTCAGGCGGCCCCTGCCAATTTCTGTGCGTCTTCGCGGATCATGTCTGACAACTTCTCGCCAATCATAATTGCCGGAGCATTCGTGTTACCGGAAACGAGTGTCGGCATGATCGAACAATCAGCGACGCGCAAGTTAGAAAAACCTTTCACGCGCAACCTTTCATCAACGATAGCACCATCGTCTTGTCCCATCCGACACGTTCCCGTGGGGTGATAGATCGTCGTTGACGTATTGCGTACCCATTCAAGCAGCTCATCATCGCTTTGCACGTCCACGCCGGGAGCATGCTCAGATGAGATTGAACTTTTCAGCGGTTCCGCTTCGGCAATTTGGCGTGCGATCTTAACGCCTTCGACCATTGTTTGCTGATCCAACGGCGTCGCGAGATAGTTCGGATGAATAAGCGGGTAGTCGGCCGGGTTCGGGCTGCTTAGTTCGAGATGACCTCGGCTCTCAGGCCGAAGCTGACATACTGACGAGGTAAAAGCAGAGAATTTATGTGGACCTTCAGCCGGGCTATCTGCGCTCCACGGTTGGATGTGGAATTGAATATCAGGAGTCGCGAGGTCTTCACGAGTTTTGAGAAACCCGCAAGCAAGGCTAGCAGCCATTGTCATGGGGCCGGTACGCTTTAAGGCGTATTCAGCTGCAATCTTAGCTTTCCCGATTAACGAATTGACTTCGTTATTCATTGTGGGGCGGACGCATTTGTGAACGAGTCGGGCTTGTAAATGGTCTTGTAAGTTTCGCCCCATTTCGGGCGCGTCTTTCAATACCTCGATGCCAAGTGATTGTAAGTCTTCGGCGTTTCCAATTCCCGACAGCATGAGAATTTGTGGCGATCCAATTGCGCCTGCACAAAGAATGACTTCACTACGGGCCGTAATGGTTTCGATCCTGCCGCCTCGGTCGATTTCGATGCCTGTCGCGACGTGATTCTCAATCATCACACGGCGGGTCAGCGCCTTACTTATGATCGTTAGATTTGCGCGGTCCATGTTTGGCTTAATGTAAGCACTGGCTGCGCTGCATCGGCGCCCCTTCCGGCAAGTGAATTGGAAATACCCGACGCCTTCTTGTTCTGCGCCATTGTAATCTGGGTTGAATTTAAAACCTGCGTTTTGTGCAGCCTCTACCCACTCATCGCATATTTCTCGGCGCAGCCGCATGTCGTTGACCGCAAGTGGGCCGTCAGAGCCGTGAAATTCGTCTTCGCCGCGCTCGTTATTTTCGGAACGTTTAAAATATGGGAGAACATCGTCCCAACCCCAACCGACATTCCCAAGCTGACGCCATTGGTCGTAGTCTTCCGCCTGTCCGCGAACATAAAGCAAGCCATTTAAGGAACTTGAGCCACCCCAAACTTTCCCCCTCGGCCAATTGATGCTGCGTCCGTTAATTCCTGGATCGGGCTGAGTTTTGTAGCACCAATCAACAGACTTGTTGCCCATCGTTCTAAAATAGCCTACGGGAATATGGATCCAAGGATTCCAATCGCGACCGCCCGCCTCAACAAGCGCGACCGTCGCCTGACCGTTTTCGGACAGCCGGGCAGCGAGTGCACAACCGGTAGACCCGGCGCCAACAACGACGTAATCGTATTCCAAAGAATTCCCCGTTCAGACTCTTATGAACCCTGAATAAAAAACAAGACCATGAGTCTCAAAAAAATGAAAGCTCTTTTTCCATCAAGCTGCGCTAAAGAGATCGAATTATGGAAGACGCGAGCCGAATCCCCACAAATCTTCGTATGCTTCTCATATTTGAGGCATTGGCGACAAGTGGTCGAGCGATGACGCCCTCAGAATTGGGCGAAGAAATTGATTTGCCGAAGCCTACATTGCATCGCCTTTGTACAACTTTGGAGGCGGAAGGCTTTCTGATTCGCGATTTGCGTAACGGTCGGCTGCGTCCGGCGCGGCGCGCGCGTGCTATGGCGATGGGATTGCAAAAAGTCTCTCGGTTGCATATCGCTCGGCGGATGGTCTTGCGTTCGGTCGCGACTGATATTCAGGAAACATGCAATATTGCCGCGCCGACGATTTCCGGTATGACCTATCTTGATCGTGTAGATACGCCGTGGCCATTGCGGTTCCAATTACCCGTAGGAACAGAGGTCCCGTTTCATTGCACGGCAAGTGGAAAGCTGTTCCTGTCGTCGTTCTCACCTTCCGAGTTGACGTCGATGTTGGCCACTTTGGAGCTGAATCCCGAAGGGCCAAATTGCATTACCGACAAAGATGTCTTCGTTGAAGAGCTCGATCGCATTCGCACGGCCGGTTACTCGTGGGACCGCGAGGAATTTATGTCGGGCATGATCGCTTTTGCCGTGCCGGTCTGTGATTCGGATGATCGCTTCGCCTTCGCGTTGGCATTCCATGCGCCGACTCAGCGGATCAGCTTCGAGGTTGCCCGTAATTACGTGCCGCGCCTTCGCGAAGGCGCCAAACGCATCCAAGATGTTCTTTTTAGCGCTGATGAACATGACGAGGCAGACGCTGGTGAACATGACGAGGCAGACGCTGATGAACATGACGAAGCAGACGATGCGTGAATTGCACGCTTTTCTGTTATCTCCTTATTGCCGAAAAGTTCGCCTGACCTTGGGGGAAAAAGTCCTAGAGGCCGATCTGATTGATCATGCGCCTTGGGACAGGCCCACCGAGTTGTTAAAGCTTAATCCAGCTTGCGAAGTGCCGGTTCTGGTGGAACCGAATGGACGTCGCATCATCGATTCGACGGCGATTTGCGAATATCTGGAAGAAACGTACCCCGACCATGCGCTCCTGCCCAAAGATGCGGCGGGGCGTGCAGAGGCACGTCGATTGGTTGGGTGGTTCGACGTCAAGTTTCGGAACGAAGTTACTGAGAACTTATTGGTGGAACGCGTCTACAAGCGCCTGCGAAAGCAGGGTGAACCTGACTCGAATTTTGTTAGAGCGGGGGCGTCCAACCTGCGTACTCATTTAGAGTATGTCTCATGGTTGGCGGAGCGGCGGAAATGGCTCGCCGGAGACCATATCAGCTTCGGCGATTTTGCCGCGGCAGGTCATCTGAGCAGCCTTGACTATATCGATGCTGTTCCGTGGGATGCCTTCCCAACCGCAAAGGAATGGTATGCGAAGCTAAAATCCCGCCCGGCGTTTCGCGGTTTACTGGCCGATCATTTGCCGGGTTTGCCTCCCGCGAAACACTATACCGATCTGGATTTTTGAGCGCTCTAGACCGAGAGACCGTTGAACTGCGGTGCCGGGAAGAGCGCTTTGAAGGCTTTGGTATCTGTGCGCCCGATGCGGTGCCCGAAGCTGGAAGGCACTTGCGCGAATGGGTGCAGCAAGGCAACCACGGTGAAATGTGCTGGTTTGAGGAACGTCTCGACTGGCGTGCGGATGCGTCCGCGCTGTGGCCAGCGGCCCGTTCCGTGATCATGCTGACCGAAAATTATGGGCCGGATTGCGATCCATTAGAGACATTGGCGCAGAAAGACCGCGCCACGATCAGTGTCTATGCCCGCAACCGTGACTATCATGATCACGTCAAAAAACGTCTCAAGAAAATCGCACGTTGGATGGTTGCGGAAACAGGTTGCGAGGTGAAAGTCTTTGTCGATACCGCGCCAGTGATGGAAAAACCTTTGGCGGCGGCAGCGGGTCTTGGATGGCAAGGCAAACATACGAACCTTGTCTCGCGCGATGTTGGCTCATGGACGTTTCTGGGGGCGATATTTACGACGCTGGAGTTGCCGGTTGATGAGGCCCATGACGATAGGTGCGGCTCTTGTCGCGCGTGCATTGATGTGTGCCCGACAGCGGCATTTACAGCACCGTATCAGTTGGATGCTCGGCGCTGTATCTCGTACCTAACTATCGAGCATAAAGGGCCAGTCCCCATTGAATTTCGTGCGGCACTTGGCAACCGGATTTACGGATGCGATGATTGCCTCGCCGTCTGCCCGTGGAACAAGTTTGCGAGCGAGGCTTCGCAGGCGACGTATCACGCTCGAGAAGAGCTACGCGCGCCGAAATTAGCTGCGTTGGTCGCACTAGATGATACAGCGTTTAGAGCGATGTTTTCCGGCTCTCCGATAAAGCGGATTGGGAGAGACCGATTTGTCCGCAACGTGCTCTATGCGATTGGAAATAGTGAGGATGCAGCGCTGATTGAGTACGTTCGTCTTCTGCTCACTGATGAGAGTGAGGTGGTGCGGGATGCTGCGGCATGGGCAATAGAAAAAATAGATGTCATTGACGGCTGATCTGGAAGTCTTCGTTCTATTTATGTTTCCATATGTATTGTGAAAAATACCTTCATTTTTTCAGATTTTTCACTCTCTGCGACGATTCTCTCTCGCACTCAGTCGCATTCTTGCGCTATTCCACGTCCGAACCGCGCTACCGCGCTGCAATAAACTTGCGTAGGCTTGCGCCAAATTCGTGATGCGAAAGGTCTCAAGATGAAGGTACTTGTCCCCGTTAAACGGGTGATCGACTACAACGTAAAGGTCCGGGTTAAAGCTGACCAAAGTGGCGTCGATCTGGCTAATGTGAAAATGTCGATGAACCCGTTCGACGAGATTTCCGTCGAACAGGCCATTCGGATGAAAGAAGCCGGTCAAGTTGAAGAGATTGTTGTTGTCTCGATTGGCGTTGAGAAAAACCAGGAAACCCTACGAACTGCCCTCGCAATGGGTGCGGACCGGGCAATCTTGGTAACGGCAACGGACAATGTCGAAAACGATATCGAACCTTTGACAGTCGCTAAAATTCTCAAAGGCATTGTTGAAGAAGAGAAGCCGGGATTGGTTTTGCTTGGTAAACAAGCGATCGACAACGACGCGAACGCTACGGGGCAGATGCTTTCGGCGTTATTGGGATGGTCGCAGGCGACCTTTGCCTCTGCTGTCGAGATTGAGGGCGACAAGGCAACTGTCACCCGTGAAGTTGATGGCGGTCTGCAAGTCATCAAGGTCAATATGCCAGCGATTATCACCGTAGACCTGCGCCTGAACGAACCACGCTACGCCTCGCTTCCGAACATCATGAAGGCGAAGAAAAAGCCTATGGACACCAAGACGCCCGCTGATTACGGCGTCGACGTCGCTCCACGCCTCACGATCGTTAAAGTCACGGAGCCGCCTGCACGTCAGGCCGGCGTCATAGTGGGTTCTGTCGAGGAACTGGTCGAAAAACTGAAAACAGAAGCGGGAGTAATTTAATGGCTGTTCTTCTTCTCGCAGATCATGACAACGAAAATCTCAATGATCAGACCGCAAAGTCTGTTACGGCTGCAACAGCGATGGGGGGTGATATTCACATCCTTTGTGCGGGCAGTGGGTGCAAGGGCGTTGCTGAGCAGGCTGCGAATCTTGACGGCGTTGCCAAAGTTCTCTGCGCGTCCGACGATGCTTATGGCAAAGACCTTGCTGAGCCTCTGGCTGATTTGATCGTCAGCCTTGCTGGCGATTACGAGCATCTCGTTGCGGGTGCGACGACGACGGGTAAGAACGTCATGCCCCGTGTTGCGGCTCTCCTCGACACGAACATGATTTCTGACATCTCCGCTGTCGAAGCCGCCGACACGTTCGAGCGCCCGATCTATGCTGGTAACGCAATGGCAACGGTCAAATCGGCAGACCCGAAGAAAGTGATTACAGTTCGCGGCGCATCCTTTGATGCGGCTGGCGAAGGTGGCTCTGCGGCGGTCGAAGAAATTGCGGCAGTAGCCAATCCCGGCCTTTCAGAATGGGTTGAAGATAAAGTTGTTTCCTCAGATCGCCCCGAACTGACATCAGCAAAGATTGTCGTTTCTGGCGGTCGCGGCGTTGGCTCAAAAGAAAACTTCGAGATCATCGACAAGCTTGCCGACAAGCTTGGAGCGGCGGTAGGTGCGTCGCGCGCGGCGGTGGATTCTGGGTATGCGCCGAACGACTATCAGGTCGGTCAGACCGGTAAGGTCGTAGCGCCAGAGCTTTACGTTGCCGTTGGTATCTCAGGCGCGATCCAGCACCTCGCAGGTATGAAAGACTCAAAGGTGATTGTCGCTATCAACAAAGACGAGGAAGCCCCAATCTTCCAAGTCGCTGATTACGGCCTTGTCGCAGACTTGTTTGATGCAGTACCAGCGCTCGAATCCGCTCTGTAAAACAGAGGCGATGACAGTTTTAGGAAGCCCCGGTTTCGCGCCGGGGCTTTTCTTTTGCGACTTATAGGTGATCTTGTTGGCTGAACAATCGGATTCGAGAAATCGAAACGATCAGCAAGATGGTCAGTGCACAGCAATTGTTCGAGGCGCCTTCGCGACGCTCCTCATTGCATATCAGAGCTTGACGCCCATCTCGAAAATGACTCAGTTATATGGCACGTCCATCTTGGGGTCTGGCGAGAATAGTTTTGAACGTTGACGGAGTTGCACTGTGCTCAAACGATCATTTTTTACGGTAGGAATGTGTTTGTCCGCCGGCGTCGTTTTCGCGGGCGGTGCATTAAAGTATTCAGTTACGGACGCGAGTGGTACGGTCGAGCGCGTTGTAGAGGTAAGGCACCTTGACGGAGACAAAATTGGTGCAATTGCTTCCTACACCCGCGCAGATGGATCGAGTTCATTCGTCGAATATGCCGTCCAATGTGCGCCGCTTTCCTTCGCGTATCTGGGCATTGTTGATTATGATAAACCAGTAACGCCCAACTTGCTGACGGTACGAACCGCAAGCGACAAGCTGCTCGGAAACACGGCACGGCCTATCAAGATGTTGCTGCTTGATGACGAGACGAACGAGACGTCCGTAAAGGCACTTGCCCGCGCAATTTGTACCTAAACGCCGACTAGACGCGGCCAACTGGTGCCGGTTGGGCGCCTTTCGCTTCCGCTAACAGACATAACCAATCATGGGCGACTGTTGCCGCCGCCAGCGCTGTAATTTCAGCATGATCATAGGGCGGTGAGACTTCGACGACGTCCATTCCGATAAGATTAAGGCCCTTGAGACCTCGGATAAGCTCCAGCGCTTGCCAAGAGGCCAGCCCACCGACCACTGGCGTTCCTGTCCCCGGCGCATAGGCAGGGTCCATCCCGTCTACATCAAACGAGATGTAGAGCGGTGCATCGCCAACGCGCTCTCGAACAACATTGAGTGTCGCATCAATGCCATTGCGGTGAACCCAAGGCGCTGTGAGGATTTCAAACCCATGATCGCTGTCGTTATAAGTTCGTAAGCCGACCTGCGTTGAGCGCGACACATCAATGATGCCTTCAGCGGCAGCGCGTGCGAACATGGTTCCGTGATCAAGCCGTCTGCCGTCATCTTCCCACGTATCGCAATGGGCATCAAACTGGAGCAAGGCAACAGGTCCGTGAACTTTTGCGTGAGCCTTGATCAATGGATAGGCAACGAAGTGATCACCGCCGAGGGTTAGCATCTTCGCACCGCTGACCAAAATCTCATCAGCATGAGATTCGATGGACCCCGCCACTGTTTCTGGATGATGTGGGTCGATAAAGCAGTCGCCGTAATCCACGATTCCGAGATGCTCGAAGACATTAAATCCCCAAGGAAACGAGTCCAACTCTGACACCTGAGTTGACGCAGCCCGAATTGCTTGGGGGCCAAACCGACAGCCGGGGCGGTTCGTAACTGACGCATCATAGGGTATGCCGCTCACCACGACATCTGCGCCCGTTAGGTCGCGGGTGTATTTCCGGCGCATAAAGCTCAGCGCCCCGCCATAGGTCATTTCCAACGGGCGGCCTTTGACATCACCGCGAAATGAGAAATCGCCTTTAATTTCGGTCATACTGTCTCACAAATATTCGAGGATATCAGGTTTCGCCCCGGTTCATCTCCGCGCGTTTCCCCGCCAGCGAGGCCGCGATGACCCCTAATGCGACAAACGTAATTAGGATAGTGGAGAGCGCATTGATTTCAGGGGTCACGCCCAATCGTACCGAGCTGTAAATCTTCATAGGCAAAGTAGTTGCGCCCGGTCCCGATGTGAACGAGGCAATGACCAAATCATCAAGCGACAAGGTGAATGTCAGCAGCCAAGCGGCGACAACAGCAGGGGCGATGATCGGCAGTGTGACGGAGAAAAAAGCATCGAGAGGCGACGCCCCCAAATCTTCTGCAGCCTCCTCCAGCGAGCGATCAAACGTTACCAATCGCGAAGAAATTACGACAGTCGCAAAGCACATCGCAAAAGTGATATGCGCGAGCGTGATCGTAAATACACCGCGATCCATCCCCAACGCGATGAACAGCAACAAGAGGGATAGCCCCGTGATGACTTCCGGCATAACCAGCGGCGCATAAACCATGCCGGTGAACAGCGTCCGCCCCTTAAACCGACCGGACCGGACCAGCACGAGCGCGGCCATCGTTCCCAAGATTGTTGCTATTGTCGCCGTCACCAGCGCGACACGCAGTGTAACCCACGCCGCCTCCAAGAATGCTTCGTTCTGGAATAGGGCGCTGTACCATTTGGTTGAAAAACCACCCCATACGGTCACCAGCTTTGACTCATTAAAACTGAAGATCACGAGGATCAAAATCGGAATATATAAAAATGCAAACCCAAGAGCGACCGAGGTGGTGTTGAACCAAGAGAAGCGAGCTCCCATCACCTTGCCTCCGACAATTTCTGTTGCTGCCTCTGGAACAAGACAATCGGAACAATCAACAGGACCAACAGCACGACGGCAACCGCGGACGCGACCGGCCAATCGCGGTTTGAGAAGAACTCAACCCAGAGCGTTTTTCCAATCATTAGCGTTTCCGAACCGCCGAGGAGGTCAGGGATGACGAACTCGCCCATTGCCGGGATGAAAACGAGGAAGCATCCAGCGATTACACCGGGTAGGGAGAGCGGCAACGTCACTAGCCAAAACGCCGAGAGGCGCGACGACCCCAGATCCTCGGCGGCTTCTAGCAGAGAAAAATCCATTTTCTCCAAGGCGGCATAAATCGGCAGCACCATGAAGGGCAGATAAGAATAGACGATGCCAATATAAACAGCGGTGTTAGTGTTCAAAATCGTCAACGGTTCCCCGATCACCCCCACCGCGAGCAATAGTTGATTGAGTAGCCCTTCGGTCTTCAGGATCCCGATCCACGCATAAACGCGGATTAAAAAGCTGGTCCAGAAGGGCAGAATAACCAACATTACGAGAACCGGACGCCATCGGGGGGATGAGCAAGCCAGTGCATAGGCAATCGGATAGCCGACGCATAAGGTAATGAACGTCGAGATGCTCGCGATCACCAGGCTCGATTTGAACGAATTGGCATAAAGCGGGTCATCGGCCAGCCATTCGTAGTTTTCGAAATCGAGCGCGGCCCAATACTTTTTCACGGTTTCCCAGCCGCCACTCAAATCAAGCTGTGGCGTGTAGGGTGGGATTGAGACCGCGAGGTCCGACAGCGACATTTTGATGACGATGAAGAACGGTGCAAGAAATAACACCGCGAGCCACAAGTATGGAATAGCAATCGTAAGGCGGGACGGTTTCATGCGTTCAGAACCACACCGGCATCGCGGCTCCAACTGACCCAGATGGTATCATTCCAAGCAATTTTACGCTGCGCTGCGCGGTTCAGATTCGGTTCTTGCGCCTTGATTACTTGGCCGTTCGCCAGCTCGACGTGGTAGGTGGAAATGTTTCCGAGATACGCGATATCGAGAACTTTTCCTGATACGGAATTATCGGCTTGGGGTTGAGTTTCGGAAATCGCCACTTTCTCAGGCCGAACCGACAGCCACGCCTGCTGACCGACAGAAAAGCCGCGCCCTGTCGCCGCACGCAGCGGCGCTTGATCCTCGTGCCATGCCAATGACACATCATCGCCGTCGACCTGTGAAACGTTGCCCTGCATAATGTTTACGTCACCAATAAAGTCCGCAACATACCGCGATGTGGGGGCTTCATAGATCGTCTCCGGGGGGGCGACCTGTGCAATCTCGCCTTGATCCATGACGGCAATTCTTGAAGAGACCGTCATTGCCTCTTCCTGATCATGCGTGACAATCACGAAAGTACAGCCGAGTTGTTCTTGTATCCCCATCAACTCGAACTGCGTGGCCTCGCGTAGCTTTTTATCAAGCGCACCGAGGGGTTCGTCCAACAACAAAAGTTTGGGTCGTTTCGCCAAAGCTCGCGCAAGTGCCACGCGCTGCCGCTGTCCTCCCGACAGTTGGTGCGGTTTGCGCTTTGCGAGTTCGGTCAGTTGAACAAGGCTAAGCATCTCATCGACGCGATTGCGAATGTCGGTCTTTGGCATCTTTTCCCGTTTGAGACCGAAAGCGATATTGTCGGCGACGGTCAAATGCGGGAAGAGGGCATAGGACTGGAACATCATATTTACGGGTCGCTGAGCGGGTGATGTGCCCGCCATGTCTTGACCTTCCAGTAAAATCGACCCCTCACTTGGCGCGTCAAACCCACCGAGCATTCGCATCAACGTTGTCTTCCCGCATCCCGACGGGCCGAGGATGGCGAAGAACTCGCGTGGGTAAATCTTTAGGGAAAGGTCGTTGATCGCAGTAAAAACGCCAAACCGCTTAGTGACATTCTTGATGTCGATAAGCGGTTCGGCGGTTGGGTCTTCCCATGGCCGAAAGTTAGGGTCATTGACCACGGGAAGTTCCTTTTGCGGGTCTTACTGACCGGTCTTCACTTTGGTCCAAAGGCGCGTCACAATGCGGTTGACCTTCGGCGGATAGGCTGTGACCGAGTAGAGATTCTTCATCGTTTCATTCGACGGATAAATCGCCGGATCGTTGATGACGCCATCGTCCAGCAGACCTTGTGCTGCCTTATTGCCGTTGGCGTAGTTGACGTAATTCGACGCGGCGGCTGCAACATAAGCTCGCATGATAAAGTCGATGAACTGGTGAGCCAATTCAGGATTTGGCGCATCCGCAGGTACGGCCATTTGATCGAACCACATCAGGGCGCCTTCGGACGGAATTTTGTAGACGATTGTGTTGCCCGCATCTGCTTCCGCCGCCCGGTCACGCGCTTGCAAGACATCGCCGGACCAACCGAAGGCCGCGCAAATATCGCCATTCGCGAGGGCGTTGATATATTCGGAGGAGTGGAACTTGAGGACATGCGGACGAATTGCCAGCAGCACGTCTTCCGCCTTTTTGATGATTTCGACGTCTTTCGTATTCGGATCTTCTCCGATGTACTTCAACGCGGCGGGAATGATTTCCGTCGGCGCGTCGAGCATATGCACGCCGCAACTCGATAGCTTTTCGATATTAGCAGGGTCGAAGAACAATGCGAGGGAGTCCGTTGGTGCATCGTCGCCGAGGACTTCTTTAATCTTCTCCTCGTTGTATCCGATTCCAGTTGTGCCCCACATATAGTTTACGGAGTACTCGTTGCCGGGGTCATAAACCGCCGTCACTTTCTTCACATCGTCCCACATATTGCCTGCATGGGGCAGTTTCGAGAAATCGAGCTTTTGAAAAACGCCAGCTTCGATCTGACGACTGAGGAATGTTCCTGTCGGGACGACCACGTCATAGCCCGATTTTCCAGCGAGCATTTTCGTTTCTAGCAACTCATTTGAATCGAAAACGTCGTAACGAACCTTGATACCCGTCTCTTTCTCAAAGTCAGCGAGGACGGATTCATCAATATAATCCGACCAGTTATACACGTTTACGACTTTTTCGTCTTGCGCATATGCGTAGGAACCAAAAGCAAGGGCTGTACCTACAGTGATGGCTCCAAGAGCCGACATTATTCTCATTGTGATCTCCCGAATCAGGTTGTCGGCTTCAGACTATCAAGAAGTAAACATTCAGCAATCAATCAGAGCCAGGGTTGCTCTGAGGCGCGCGATGGTTTTGATGGGAGTGTTCAATAAGGCCACCGTGCCAGAAAGGGCGGCGTGATGTCCGTGACAATTGATGAACTACCGCAGGCTTTTCGAGATTGGCTCGGAGATCGCCCAATCGAAGAAGTCGAATGTGTTGTATCGGACCTCGCCGGGATTGCGCGCGGGAAAGCGATGCCGTGGAAAAAATTCGTCAAGGGCGGAAAGACTTTTTTACCTGCCTCTATCTTCTATCAAACGATCACCGGCGATTGGGCCGATATCGAAGGGATGGAGGGCGAGCAATGGACGGAATCCGACATGGTTTTGACGCCCGTGTTTTCTACCGGAACGTCGGCACCTTGGGCGTCGGATGTGACATTGCAGGTCGTTCACGATGTTGAAACGCGCAAGGGAGAGCCGATTGGCTTTGCCCCGCGTAACGTCCTTAAGCGGGTGCTGTCTCTCTACGAGGCGGAAGGCTGGAAACCGATCGTAGCGCCCGAATTGGAATTTTACCTCACGAAGCCCAATGTAGACCCTGATCACCCGATTGAACCGCCAGTCGGACGGACGGGCCGCGAAGGCATCGGACGCCAAGCCTATTCGATGAGTGCAGTCGACGAGTACGGTCCAATCATCGAAGACATCTACGATTTTGCCGAAGCGCAAGGTTATGAAATTGACACCATCATTCAGGAAGGTGGCGCCGGACAGATCGAGATTAATTTCGAGCATGGCGATCCACTCGCGCTCGCAGATCAAATCTTCTTTTTCAAACGCTCCATCCGAGAGGCCGCGCTGCGTCACAAATGTTTTGCGACGTTCATGGCTAAGCCGATGGAGGGGCAACCGGGCAGCGCAATGCATATCCATCAGAGTGTTGTCGACGTCAAAACTGGTGAGAACATTTTCAGCGCACCCGATGGAACCGCCAGCGCTTTGTTCGATGGCTTTTTGGGTGGACAGCAGAAACACCTCGCCTCGGTCATTTGTATCCTTGCCCCGTATGTAAATTCGTATCGTCGATTTGTCGCCGATGATGCCGCGCCGGTTAATCTTGAATGGGCGACAGATAACCGCACGGTTGGTTTGCGCGTTCCGCTTTCCGAACCAGAGGCTCGGCGCGTGGAAAATCGTGTCGCGGGTATGGACTGCAACAGCTATCTCGGCCTAGCCGCTAGTCTCGCCTGCGCTTATCTTGGCATGAAGCACAAGATTGCACCACGTGTCCCAATCAAAGGGG
Source organism: uncultured Neomegalonema sp. (assembly GCA_964549375.1). GTDB lineage: Bacteria > Pseudomonadota > Alphaproteobacteria > Rhodobacterales > Rhodobacteraceae > JAHDDY01. The sequence continues at coordinate 5,175 of CAZJWF010000002.1, read as the reverse complement.
TGGCTTACGACCTGCCTCATGCTCTGCCTCGTGATTTATGGAGTGCGTTGGACGCGCTTGATAAAGATGATGCGGTACAAGAAGTTCTGGGCCGGGACTTTTGCCGCGTTTACAAGGCCATCAAGAGTCAGGAAGTCGACGAATTCCTTCAAGTCATCAGCCCGTGGGAGCGGGAGCATCTTCTCCTAAACGTCTAATCCTTGCCGCCAACAAATTGCTGAACCGGAGCCAACCAATGCTTCTCGCCGATACAAACCTGCCAACTGAAGAGCTTCAAGCCCTCGATGCGGCTCATCATATTCACCCATTCACGGATACCGGCGAGCTGAATCGAAAAGGCGCGCGAGTGATTTCGCAAGCGGATGGCATTTATCTTTGGGATTCGGACGGTAATAAAATCCTGGATGCAATGGCGGGGCTTTGGTGTGTCAATGTCGGTTATGGTCGCAAGAGCATCGCCGATGCAGTGGCGAGGCAGATGGAACGCTTGCCGTATTACAATACGTTTTTTCAAACGACACACCCGCCTGTTGTTGCGTTGTCGAATGCGGTGGCAGAGCTTGCACCCGATGGCTTTAACCGGGTCTTCTTTGGTGTCTCAGGTTCAGATGCAAATGATACAAATCTGCGGATGGCGCGCCATTATTGGGCCAGCCTTGGTCAGCCGGAAAAGACCGTCATCATTGGCCGAAACAACAGCTATCATGGCTCGACGGTTGGTGCCGTGTCGCTTGGCGGGATGTCTGCGATGCGTGCTCAGGGTGGATTGCCAGTACCCGACATCGAACACATTGATCAGCCGTATTGGTATGGCGAAGGTGGGGATACGGACCCGAACGAATTTGGTCTGGAACGCGCGCGTCAGCTTGAAACGGCCATCGAGCGCATCGGTGCGGATCGTGTCGCCGCGTTTATCGCCGAACCAATCCAAGGCGCGGGCGGGGTTATCATCCCACCTGATACCTATTGGCCTGAGATTCAACGCATCTGTGACGCCCACGATATTTTGCTAATTGCCGATGAAGTCATCTGCGGTTTTGGCCGCACGGGCGAATGGTTTGGGTCAACGTATTATGGGATTAAGCCCGATATCATGACGATCGCCAAAGGGCTGTCTTCAGGATACCTGCCAATCGGTGGCAGCATCGTGGGAGATCGCGTCGCAAATGTTCTCGAAGAAAAAGGCGGCGAGTTCATCCACGGTTATACCTACTCTGGCCATCCCGCATCCTGTGCGGCAGCCCTCGAAAACCTTCGCATTTTAAGCGACGAGAAAATCGTCGAGACTGTCAAAGATGAAACTGCGCCTTACCTGCGCGAAAAGTGGATGGGCCTTGGCGATCACCCTCTCGTGGGCGAGGCTCGGATCGTTGGAATGTTTGGTGCGCTTGAGTTAACTCCGGACAAAGCCTCCCGTGCGCGCTTTAAGGCAGAAGAAGGAACCGTTGGACTGATGTGCCGTGAGTTCTGTTTCGAAAATGGTCTCGTGATGCGGGCGGTACGCGACAGCATGATTATCTCGCCCCCCTTAGTCATGACCAAGGGCGAGATAGACACATTTATCGACTTGGCCGTAAAGGCACTCGACCTGACTCATGCGAAGTTAAAGGCCGAGGGCATGATGGTTTCGGCGTAACCTACATGGATTTTCTAACTGCCAACGACAAGCGCGGCGCGTATCCCGACTCCTATTACGCGACGAGTGCCGAGCCACTCCCACCTTTCCCGGCGCTTATGGGAGAGGTTGAGGCGGATGTTTGCATCATTGGCGGCGGGTATACGGGGCTTTCCGCCGCGCTTCACTGTGCTGAACGTGGATTGAAAACGATCCTGCTCGACGCGCATCGCGTGGGGTGGGGCGCTTCGGGTCGTAATGGGGGACAAGCCGGGGCAGATCAACGTTTAGATCAAGAAACGCTGGAAGCGATGCTTGGTGATGTCCACGCAAAGCGTCTGTTCGACCTCGGCATTGAGGGGATTGCGACTGTCAAGAACCTCATTCAACAACACAAGATTGACTGCCACCTAAAGCCAGGGATCTTGATCGTCGATCACAAACCGCAGTTCGCAGAAGGCAGTCGCCGCGCGGTCGACCACCTCAAAGAGAAATACGACTATCACGACGCTCAATATGTTGATCGAAGAGCGCTGCGAGAGATGCTGGGAACCGAGAAATATTTTTCGGGAATTTTGGAAACCTCCGCGGCGCATTTGCATCCGCTCCGCTACGCTTTGGGCTTGGCGCGCGCCGCACAAAACGCAGGCGCGACGATCCACGAGACAAGTCGCGTCCGAAGAATCGAGTACGGTCCGCGTGTGCGCGTGGAAACAGCAAACGGCCATGTGCTTGCGGATCATCTTCTTCTCGCGTGCAACGGATATCTCAACGATCTCGATAAGAATATTGCGTCTTCGGTGATGCCTATCAATAATTTCATTATCGCGACGGAGCCGCTGTCAGAAAGTCTCGCAGCAGAGTTGATCCGAGATGATGTTGCGGTAGCAGATTCAAAGTTCGTAGTGAATTATTGGCGTCTTTCGGACGACAAGCGCTTGTTGTTTGGAGGGCGCGAAAGCTATGGCTACCGCTTCCCGAATGACATCAAGAGTTTCGTTCGTAAACCAATGCTAGAAATCTATCCACAGCTCAAAGATGTTCGCATCGACTATGGATGGGGCGGTACACTTGCGATCACACGCAGCCGGATGCCGCATTTTCAGCGTGTCGCCCGTAATGTTCTCAGTGCGTCAGGTTATTCGGGACATGGCGTGTCGATGGCTACGCTCGCAGGAAAACTTGCTGCGGAAGCCATTGAAGGGCAAGCCGCGCGTTTTGACACATTTGCGACCATTCCGACGCCTCCTTTTCCCGGCGGAGCGCTGCTTCGTTGGCCCGCGCTCGTGTTGGGTATGGTATGGAGTAGGCTGCAAGACCGAGTCTAGGCGATAGGGGCGAAGCAGTTCAGTGCCAATATATGTTGTTACCGACGTCGAGGTAGACGGTCCAATCCCCGGTGACAACTCTATGCTTTCCTTGGGCTCGGTTGTTGTTGGCGAAGACGGTCGCATCCTCGATGAGTTTTCCGTCTCGATCAAACCCTTGCGAGATGCGGTCGCAGACCCCGCGACGATTGAATGGTTCCAGAAATTCCCAGCGGCATGGCAGGCGCTGAATACCGATCCGCAGGAGCCCGTTGATGCAATTCAAAGCTTCGTCCGCTGGGTCAAAAGCTTGGATGGCGAACCGATTTTCGTAGCGCACCCTCTGGCAATGGATGGGCCTTGGGTTGATCTCTATATGAGGCGCTTCGCGCGCATTAGGTTGCTTAAGGGGCCGTGGACGGGTGAGCGCTTGTTCTATGACGGTTGTTTGTGCCTGAGATCGTTTGCATCCGGGCGTCTCGGGTGGCCGCTGCGCGAATGCACCGTGGAGAACTACGAGTCCTCATGGCTTGGCGGATTAACCCACACTCATCACGCATTGGAGGATGCCCGAGCCTATGCAAATTTCCTTTGCTATCTACTCGGACAAAAACCGTGAGTCGCGATTAGTTCTTCGGTCAACGAAGTCAGATAGAGATTTACCACGCCCCGCGCGTGTCAATGATGACCTTTCCGTCCAATGCAGGGCGCTCAACCTTCACGAACTGAGCGTGATCGACGAGCAAAACGACAACGTCTGCATCGGCTAGCGCTTCGTCCAACGGCGCGAGAGAAACACCAACCTCGTCCAACTCGCGAGGCATCGCATCAATATGCGGCTCGACAGCGATGATATTACCGATGCCCATTCCACCTAGTTTTTGCGTAATTGCGAGTGCTGGACTTTCGCGCAAATCGTCTACATTCGGCTTGAAGGCAAGGCCAAGGCAGGCAATCGTTGGGTTACTGCCGCATTCTTTAGCGGCGTCCATCACCTTCTTGATAACCCATTCCGGCTTGCCGTCATTTACTTCCCGCGCCGTGCGGATGACATTGGCAAGATCAGGTGCACTGTCCACGATGAACCAAGGGTCAACGGCGATGCAGTGACCACCGACGCCCGGTCCCGGTTGCAGAATATTCACACGCGGGTGCAGGTTCGCCATCTTGATGAGATCCCAGACGTCGATTTCCATCCGGTCACAAATCAGAGACAGCTCATTGGCGAAGGCAATATTGACATCTCGGAAAGCGTTCTCGGTCAACTTCGCCATTTCGGCGGTACGAGCCTCCGTGATGTGGCAGTTGCCGCGAATAACGGTCTTATAAAGATCAGCCGCGCGTTCGGCACAGCGGCGCGTCATGCCGCCAACGACGCGGTCATTTTCGATCACTTCGATCAGGATGCGACCCGGCAGAACCCGCTCAGGACAATGCGCGATACGAATGTCAGATGCTTCGCCAACATCTTGTGGAAAGGAAAGGTCAGGGCGTTCTTCCGCCAGCCACGCCGCCATCTTTTCAGTGGCTCCGACTGGAATGGTCGATTCCAGAATGACGAGGTTTCCGGGGCGCAAAGACGATGCGATGTCGCGCGCGGCGGACTCGATGTATTTCAGATCCGGAACGTGATCGTCCTTGAATGGTGTCGGCACAGCAACAATAAAGGCATCCGCTTCTTCAGCTTTCAATGAAGCGCGAAGGTTCTTTTTCTCAACGACATCTTGCAACAGACGGTCGAGGTTTGGCTCGACGATATGCGGCTGTCCCGCATTGATCGAGTCGACGGCGGCGGGATTAACATCAACCCCCACGACATCAAGGCCCGCATCGGCAAAGACTGCGGCAGTTGGCAAGCCGATATATCCCAATCCGATAACGGCCAATTTTTGGAACGCCCGGTCGGTGTATTTAACAACTTTTGCGGCGTCGTGCAGGTGGATCGTTGTTGTATCAACCATTGTTACGTTCCTTTAGAAGACGAGCAACGATGCGGCCTGAGGCCTCTCCGTCGCCGTAAGGGTTATGAGCGCGCGCCATCTGTTCGTAAGTCGCGACGTCATCGAGTAAGATTTGAGCCTCTCGTTGGATCGCGTCCGCATGGGCACCAATCAGCTTGACTGTTCCTGCCTCGACGGCTTCAGGGCGCTCGGTCGTATCGCGTGCGACAAGGACGGGTTTCCCAAGGCTGGGCGCTTCTTCTTGGATGCCGCCAGAGTCAGTGACGATCAGGTAAGAGCGGTTCATCAGCCA
>CAZJWF010000001.1:64356-98065 GCA_964549375.1 uncultured Neomegalonema sp. | reverse complement strand
CTTGCACGGACGTGATCGAGCCGTTCTTGGTGGTCGTAATCCGCTCCTGCATGGCACCCATATCGGTGGCCAGCGTCGGCTGATAGCCCACAGCGGAAGGAATACGGCCCAGAAGTGCGGACACTTCCGAACCCGCTTGCGAGAAGCGGAAGATGTTATCGACGAAGAACAGAACGTCCGAACCCGACGCATCGCGGAAATCTTCCGCCACCGTCAGACCCGTCAGAGCAACACGCGCACGTGCGCCTGGAGGCTCGTTCATTTGGCCGTAAACGAGGGCCACTTTCGACTCGGTCAGGTTATCGGGCTTGATAACGCCGGATTCGATCATTTCGTGGTAGAGATCGTTCCCTTCACGGGTCCGCTCACCCACACCGGCGAAAACCGAATACCCACCGTGGTTTTTCGCGACGTTGTTGATCAACTCCATGATCAAAACCGTCTTGCCCACGCCAGCACCACCGAAGAGGCCGATTTTACCGCCCTTGGAGTAAGGTGCGAGCAGGTCAACAACCTTAATGCCGGTGACGAGGATCTCGCCTTCGGTTGATTGTTCGACGAATTCAGGCGCATCGCGGTGAATTGGCAGTTTGCTATTCGCCTTGATTTCACCCTTCTCGTCGATGGGGTCGCCCGTGACGTTCATGATGCGGCCCAGCGTGGCCTCGCCAACGGGAACCGAGATCGGTTCGCCCAGATCGGTGACGGTTTGACCGCGAACCAGACCTTCGGTCGCTTCCATCGCGATGGTGCGGACGGTGTTTTCGCCCAAGTGCTGCGCGACTTCGAGAACAACGCGGTTGCCGTTGTTGTCCGTTTCGAGTGCGTTCAAGATCGCTGGCAGCGCGCCGTCGAACGATACGTCGACAACGGCCCCGATGACCTGACTGACTTTCCCGACGCTTGCGTCGCTCATGGTGTATTCCTCGGTTTTTGCGGCGCCGTCCCGTAAGACGGGCGTTGGTTAGAGGGCTTCGGCGCCCGAGATAATTTCGATCAGTTCGCTGGTAATCGCGGCCTGACGTGAACGGTTGTACTGAATAGACAGCTTGTCGACCATTTCCCCAGCATTGCGGGTTGCGTTGTCCATCGCGGACATCCGCGCTCCTTGCTCGGAAGCAGCATTTTCGAGCAAAGCCCGGAAAATTTGGGTCGTGACGTTCTTCGGCAGCAATTCGTCGAGAAGAACGCTTTCATCTGGCTCGTATTCGTAGCTGGTCGCAGCGGCGGCTTCTTCGCCCGTATCCGGGATCGAGGCCGGGATCAGTTGCAACGCTTGCGGAATCTGAGAGATGACCGATTGGAACTCGGAATAGAACAGCGTCACGACGTCATAGTCGCCCGCTTCAAACGAGGACAATACGCGGTCAGCGACATGCTCTGCTTCGCCATAGCTGATCTGTTTGATGCCTTCAAAGATGATCGGCTCGATCAACTGGCTGTCAAACTCGCGTTTGAGCTGCTCGCGGCCTTTTTTGCCGACGCAAAGGATCGAGACGTTCTTGCCATCGGCTTGAAGCGTCGCGATGCGTTCCTTTGCTAGCTTGACGATGGAGGAGTTAAACCCACCGCAAAGCCCGCGCTCTGACGTGCAAACGACCAACAGGTGTTTTTCTGCAGCTCCCGTGCCCTTGAGCAGGGCAGGGGCGTCTTCGCGGTCCTTGGCGCTGACGGCGATGTTCGAAAGAACACCGGTCATCCGTTCAGCATAAGGACGGGCGGCCTCGGCAGATTCTTGCGCGCGGCGCAGTTTCGCGGCGGCAACCATCTGCATGGCCTTGGTGATCTTGCGGGTCGATTTGACCGACTCGATCCGGTTTTTTAGGTCCTTGAGGCTCGGCATGCGCCGCTACTCCAATTCTTAGGATCAGGCTGCTGCGTCGAACGTATTCGCGAAGGCTTCAATGGCAGATTTAACCTTGTCCTCCACATCGCCTGCGATTTTCGGATCATCGGCACCAATCATGTCGAGCAGGTCTTTACCCGCGCCGCGCATATGGTTCAGCAGACCTTCTTCGAAGGCACCAACTGCCGAAACTGGCAGATCGTCGAGATACCCGTTCGTTCCCGCGTAGAGGACGACGACTTGCTCGGCATTGGTCAGCGGCGAATACTGAGCCTGCTTGAGCAGTTCGGTCAGGCGCGCTCCCCGGTTCAACAGTTGTTGCGTTGCCGGGTCGAGGTCCGAACCGAATTGGGCAAAGGCCGCCATCTCGCGGTATTGCGCCAGCTCCAGTTTGATCGAACCAGCCACCGATTTCATGGATTTGGTTTGTGCGGATGATCCCACACGCGACACCGAGAGGCCAACGTTCACCGCAGGGCGGATCCCTTGGTAAAACAGCTCGGTTTCAAGGAAAATCTGACCGTCGGTAATCGAAATCACGTTCGTCGGAATAAAGGCCGACACGTCACCGGCTTGGGTCTCAATGATCGGCAGAGCCGTCATCGAACCAGCACCAAATTCATCATCCATCTTCGCCGAACGCTCAAGCAGGCGCGAGTGAAGGTAGAAAACGTCGCCCGGATACGCTTCACGGCCCGGTGGGCGGCGCAGAAGCAGGGACATTTGGCGATAGCCAACAGCTTGTTTCGAGAGATCATCGTAGATGATCAGGGCGTGCATGCCGTTGTCGCGGAAATACTCGGCCATAGCGCAGGCGGAGTAAGGTGCGAGAAACTGCATCGGCGCAGGGTCCGAAGCGGTCGCGGCCACAACGATGGAATATTCCATCGCGCCTTCTTCTTCGAGTTTCTTCACCAGCTGCGCCACGGTCGAGCGCTTTTGACCCACAGCAACGTAGACGCAGTAGAGCTTTTTGCTCTCATCGTCGCCAGCGGCTTCGTTATAGGACTTTTGGTTCAGGATTGCATCGAGCGCCACCGCGGTTTTACCGGTTTGGCGGTCGCCAATGATCAGCTCGCGCTGGCCACGGCCAACGGGGATCAGGGCGTCGATGGCCTTGAGGCCGGTTGCCATTGGCTCATGCACCGATTTACGGGGGATGATGCCGGGGGCTTTAACTTCAGCACGAATACGCTGCGTTGCGTTGATCGGGCCTTTGCCATCGATGGGGTTGCCGAGGCCGTCAACCACGCGGCCAAGCAACTCTTTGCCCGCTGGAACGTCCACGATGTCGCCGGTCCGCTTGACCGTGTCACCCTCTTTAATGTCCCGGTCGGAACCGAAAATCACGATACCGACGTTGTCGGCTTCGAGGTTCAGCGCCATGCCGCGAATTCCACCGGGGAATTCGACCATTTCACCGGCCTGCACATTGTCGAGGCCATAAACGCGGGCGATACCGTCGCCGACGCTGAGGACGCGACCGATCTCAGAGACTTCCGCCTCCTGACCGAAGTTCTGGATCTGCTCTTTAAGAATAGCAGAGATTTCCGAGGCTTGGATGCTCATCGGGTGACTTTCCTCAGAGTTAAGATGCTTTCATGGCAAGCTGAAGACCGTTCAGCTTCGCTTTCAGCGAGCTGTCAATCATCTTACTGCCGACTTTAACGATCAGACCTCCGAGCAAAGACGGATCAACGCTGGCGTCAATCTTAACGTCCTTGCCGAAGGAAGATTTCAGGTTGGCTGCGAGGGCATCGCGCTGCGCGTCGGTCAACGGCGTTGCCGAAGTGACCTCTGCTACAGTTTCAGAGCGGTGATCCGCAAGCAGTTCAGTAAATCCTTGAATGGCTCCCGGCAGTGCGCCGAGGCGGCCTTTGGAAACCATCAAACTAACGAATCGGGTCGTTAGATCAGATGATCCGGCTTTGCTCATGACCGCAGTCATCGCCTTTTGCTGATCATCCCGCGAATACGCAGGGCTACTGACCATGCGGCCCAGATCGTCACTGTCTGAGATCAGCGTATTGAGAACTGTAAAATCGCCTTCCAAGGTGTCCAGCGCATTGTTTTCGCGACCTAGGTCGAAAATAGCGGACGCATAGCGACCGGCAGCACCAGAAGTTGAGGCAGCAGACGTTGACACAGCGACCCTTTCAAAATGGAAGCGCGAGGAGAAGAAATCGGGCAAAGAAAACGCCCCAGCCGCTCCCCTTGACCAGCCGGGCGCACGCCTAGCATAGCCCTTCGCTGCAATGCAAGATGCGCTGACACGTTGTGCGCTGATTTTTATGCTTCTTGCGATGTTATGCGGGATTCCGAGGTCAATCAGATTGTATTGCACGTAAACTCGCCTGTTTCGCGAGTGGGTAGTTGACGAAGTATCCTATTACGCCGCACTCTATCGGTGAATCATCGGTGAACAGCGGCGAGAGATGCAGCATGGACGAAACGGGACTCGATCAAGAGACAATGGGCCGTTTGGTCAAACCGGTTGGTTTTATTCTTGGTGCGGATCATCCGACAACTGCCGCGCTGCGGAACGCGGCTGAACGGGGGTTCTCTCAAGATTTAAAGCAGGCCCAGATTGCTTTTAACCGGATGAAATCGGCGGATCGTAGCACGGTGCTGGAGATGCTGGACGACGAGTAATGAGGGATAATCATGCCGATTTTGGAACGGATTGCGGGATATGCGGATGAACTGACCGCAATTCGCCGGGACTTTCACGAACATCCCGAGTTGGGCATGGAAGAAGTGCGGACATCCGGCATCGTTGCGAAGCTACTGACCGAATGGGGAATCGAGACACACACAGGAATTGGCAAAACTGGCGTTGTCGGCGTGTTGACGGGCAAAGGAGGGGGCAAGACCATCGGCCTGCGTGCGGATATGGATGCGTTGCCGATTGATGAGCGCACGAATCTCCCTTTCGCGTCGAAAAGCCCCGGTGTGATGCACGCTTGCGGGCATGATGCCCATACAACGATGTTGCTCGGCGCGGCGCGGTATCTGGCGGAGACGCAGGATTTTGACGGAACCGCTGTCTTTATCTTTCAGCCCGCCGAAGAAGGTTTAGGCGGCGCGCGGGCGATGCTGGCCGATGATCTGTTCGAGCGTTTTCCGTGTGACGAGATCTACGGGATGCACAACAATCCCAACGGCGCACCGGGGCAGGTTGGCGTGAAACCGGGGCAGGCAATGGCGGGGGCCGATTTTTTCGACATTCGTATCCGGGCTTACGGCTCTCATGCCGCGATGCCACAAGCCTCGAAAGATCCAGTTGTGATAGGGTCCGCGCTGGTCTCGCAGCTTCAAACCATCGTTAGCCGCAATATCCCGCCGACCGAACCGATTGTCTTGTCTGTGACGCAGATTCACGCGGGGTCCGCCCATAACGTGATTCCCTCAGAATGTACGCTCAGCGGGACGATGCGGTATTTCGATCCGGATACCGCCAATCTGGTGCGAGGGCGTGTGCGGGAGCTGTGCGTGGGCCTTGCGGAGGCATATGGCATCGAGATCGAGTTCGATAACCGCGAGATTTTCGACGTGCTGGTCAATGATGCTGCGCTCAGCGATGTGATGCTGCAAGCTGCAGGCGAGGTTGTCGGCACTGAGAATGCGACGGTCACTGAAACCCTGAAGATGGGATCAGAAGACTTCGCCGATATGCTGCGCGTGATTCCGGGGGCATATTGCACGGTCGGACATGAAGGCACGATCCCGCTGCACAACGACGCCTTCTTTCTGGATGAGAGCATCCTGCCCGTCGGCGCGTCAATCTATGCGAAACTGATCGAACAGCGGGCGAACTGATACTGACGCAGGCGAATTAAACCTCGCGTGCGCCTTCGTGGGCGATGCAGCGGATTTGGGTACGGGAAATGCCGAGATCGCTAAGCGCGCGGTTGCTCAGGCTGTGCAATTCGCGCGACAGCAATTTGTAATTCGCGTGACGACGCAGAGGCGCAAAAACGCGGTGGATCAGCGCGTGAATGGCGTCTTCGCTGGCGATATGGAACGAATGGTTCTCTGCAAATGATGCGTCAGCCATGACGGAAATCCTCAATCCAAGGACTCTTGTTATGCTGCGTCGCATTATAACGTTTGCAGTGCAAAATCGTTAGTCTGCATCTCGTCAAAGCACCTTTGCCAGAATGTTATAGTTGATCACGGGTTAACGTGTGCGTTCAGAGGAATGAGTATGGGTCCACGTCAAAAACCACCCGGACACTCGACGGGACTTTCACCAGACTCCGCCATGCGCCGATGAGTTTGGCGTGGTCTGCGCCCCGTTCTAACCGGACCAGCAACCGCACCCGATGCTCGCCGCGCAGCATCGCAAAGGGCGCCGGGGCCGGGCCGAAAACATCGGCCGCCGCATTCGTCAGGGGATCAGCATTGCGGGCGAGCGCCTTGGCGACCTCCCACACAATATCTTCTTTCTCGCCCCGCACGATCACGGCCACCAGACGCGCGTAGGGCGGCATCCCGCCGAACCTGCGCTCATCAGCGAGGCGCTGGCGAAAGGCGGCGGAGTCCCCGGCGAGGATCGCTTTGAGAACCGGATGATCCGGCTGCGCGGTTTGCAGCATCGCGCGCCCCGGCTTATCGGCACGTCCCGCCCGCCCCGCAACTTGGTTGAGCATTTGAAATGTCCGCTCAGAGGCACGCAGGTCGCCGCCCATCAAACCGAGATCGGCATCGACAACCCCCACAAGCGTCAGGTTCGGAAAGTTATGTCCTTTCGCCACGATCTGCGTGCCGACAATAATGTCCGCCTTGCCATTGGCAATGTCGATAATCTGTTGCTTGAGCGCCTTGGGATCGGGCGCGAGGTCAGAAGAGAGAATCTCGACATCGGCGAGGGGAAACCGCTCTTTGGCTTCTTCGGCAATGCGCTCTACGCCGGGACCGCAAGCGGCGAGGTGTTCGGTGCTGTCGCAATCGGGGCAAGCTTTCGGCGCAGGCGTGCGATGGCCGCATTGGTGGCAGATGAGTGCCCCGCCGACCTTATGTTCGACCAGCCATGCGGAACAGTTCGGACACCCCGCGCGCCACCCACATTTGCGGCACAGCGTCAGAGGCGCATAGCCGCGTCGGTTCAAAAAGAACAACACTTGCTCTTTCCGAGACAGAGCCTCCCGCGTGGCCTGCACCAGTCCCGGCGTCAGCCATGTGCCACGCTCTGGTGGATCGGCGCGAATGTCGAGTGCACTCAGGAACGGCAAGATTGCATTGCCGTGGCGCTCTTTGAGGGTCAGCCGCCGGTACTTACCTCCCTCGGCATTGACCCAGCTTTCCAGCGATGGCGTCGCCGAAGCCAGCACGCACACCGCGTTTTCTTCTGCTGCGCGCAGGACCGACAAATCGCGTGCCTGATAGAGAACGACGTCCTCTTGTTTATAGGACTGGTCATGCTCCTCATCGACAACGATCAGCGACAGGTCTTTGTAGGGCAGGAACAGCGCGGAGCGCGCCCCCGCAACCACCTGCGCCTCGCCCCGTGCAATTGCGCGCCATGCTTTGCGACGGGCGGCGGGGGTAATCCCGCTGTGCCATTCGACGGGCGGTGCGCCAAAGCGCTCGCGGACGCGGCGGATAAAATCCGAGGTCAGTGCGATTTCAGGCAACAGGATCAGCGCTTGGCGGCCCGCGCGAACTACATCGGCGACCGCCTCTAAATATGTCTCGGTTTTACCAGACCCGGTAACACCATCCAGCAAGAGCGTTTCGTATGTGCCCGCGCGCGTGGCGGCGCGGATGGCATCGGCGGCGATTTCTTGTTCCGGGTTGAGTGTGCGAGAGGCGTGATCGGGATCAAGGCGCGGCGGGGCGCGGTCTTTGGCCACCTCTTGCGCGATCAGCGCACCCGCGTCGTGCAGACCCTTGACGACACCTGCAGAGACGTTGGCTTCGCGGACGAGTTCGGCGGCCGTCTGACCCGGCGAGGCGCGCACCGCCGACAGCACGCGCTCGCGCGCTTCCGTCAGGCGGTCGGGCGCGGTTCCCATGACATATCCGGTGCGGGTTTCTTCTGGATTTGCGAGCCCCGGCGCACGGGTGGCTTGGCGCAGCATCATGCCAAGCGGCGTCAGCGTATAGCGCGCCGACCGTTCGAGAAATCGCCGCATCTCGGTTGGCATAGGCGGGATGTCGAGCGTGCGGATTATGCCTTTGAGTTTTGCCGGTGCGCTGTCGCTGCCCGTCCCCCAAACCACCCCGACCGTATCGCGGCCCGAAACCGGCACGACGACATAAGTTCCCGGCGCAAGCGCTTCTGCGGCGCTGTAGTCCAATGGCCCCAGCGGCAAAGGCGTCAGCACCGAAACGGTGATCGTGGTGGAAGGAAACAGATCGGCCATGACGCCTTATAGAGTGGCACGCGGAGTTTGGGGAAGGTGAGTATTGGGAAATTCAAGTGTGGCAGGCAAAGCAGTCGCCAATACTGCGTGTGCCTGGGCGCCGGTGTTAATTGCGGGCGCTTTTCGCGCGGCGAAAAGCTTGGGGTTCCCCCCGATTCGAAATTGGGTTATCAGTGTAAATTAATGAGGCCGCAATCGTCATATGGCCCGCAAAAACCGAGGCACGCATGAAGTTTTTTGTCGATACCGCTGTCATCTCCGAAATCGAAGAACTTGCTGCGACGGGGATGGTCGATGGTGTCACGACGAACCCTTCGTTGATCCACAAATCGGGGCGGGATTTCAAAGAAGTCATTGCCGAGATTTGTAAGCTGATCCCCGGTCCGGTCAGTGCCGAAGTCGCCGGAACCGAGTATGATCAGATGGTCGCGGAAGGGCGGGAACTTGCGAAGATTGCCGACAATGTCACGATCAAATTGCCTCTGACATGGGATGGCTTGCGCGCGTGCCGGACCCTGACCGATGAAGGGCGCATGACCAATGTGACCTTGTGCTTTAGTGCCAATCAAGCATTGCTGGCCGCGAAAGCCGGCGCGACCTATATCTCGCCGTTCATTGGTCGTCTGGATGATATGGGCATTAACGGCATGGAGCTGATCCACGAGATCCGCACCATCTACGACAACTATGCCTATAATACCGAAATTCTCGCCGCCTCGATCCGCACGGTCAATCACTTGAAAGACTCGGCGCTGGCGGGTGCGGATGTCGCAACGATTCCGCCATCGACTCTCAAAGCGCTTGCGGGCCATCCTTTGACGGATAAGGGCCTTGCTGCATTCCTCGCAGATTGGGAAAAGACCGGACAAAAAATTATCTAAGGCCGTCATCCGCAAAAAGCGGGGACGTCAAAATTGAGCCTCAGAAAAATGGGGCCAACTGAGCAAATGAGCAGGAGAAACAGGCATGACTCCCGAAGGAACAAGTTCCGAGGCGCTGGCGACAGCGCCGCGCGAGAAAAAATTGAACCGTGCCGCTGTGCGCCGCTATCTGGCTGAGAACCCCAGTATCGTGCTGGACGATGACGATCTCGGTAAGCAAATCGTCGAGGCCGCACAAGCCAATCTCGGCAGCAATGTCGTGGACATGCAAGGCGCGGTGATGCATCGGATGCGCCGCCGGATGCGGGCCATCGAAATTGAGCGCGAAGAGATGATCGACGCGGCAACGGAAAACATGGCCTCGATGGAATCAATCCATGATGCCGTGCTGACCATGCTGGAAGCACCAACATTTTCCGAGTTTATCGAAATTGTTGGCGCGCGCTTCGGATCGCTGCTGGATGTGGATTCGGTGCGGCTCTGCCTTGAGTCTGAATTGGCCGAGGACGGCACACCGAAGCAACAGGGCAATACGCTGCTCGCCGTACATCCCAGCGACGTGGATCGGTTTTTCCTCGGCATGAACTGGGGCGTGATGATGCGCGCGGTTGAGCCTGAAACATTGCCGCTACACACAGATCAGCGCGTGACGTCAGAGGCGTTGGTTCGTCTTGATTTTGGTGAAGGCACGCGCCCCGGCGTGTTGGTCTTTGGTGCGCTCGACCCCGACCGTTTCCACGATGAACAGGGCGGCGAATTGCTCGTGTTCCTCGGTGGTGCGATCAGCCGCGTCATGCGTCGCTGGCTCGATGGGGCCGGCATGGCGATGTGAGCATTCGTTGGCAGAACGCCGACGTAAAGCCCTTGGCAGAACACGAGGGCAGACCGAGAGAATCCGACTTCCCCGGCGCGCTTAATGCGTCGGGGCGTTTCTCTCAAAAGATGAGGGCTGAGGTATGAGGCCCGCCCGAACCGCTCATGCGTTGTTGAACCAATGGCTCGCCTCGCTGATGGCGCGGGGGATGAGCGAATACACCATCGACGGCTATCGCCATGATGTCAGCGTGTTTTTGCTTGGGTTTGCGAACAGCCTTAATCCCGATGCCGCGTTGCATGATGATCAGCCTGATTTATTGCTTCCCTTGCAATCCCTCCCTGTCGCGAAATTGTCCGGGGTTGCGCCAAAGCATCTGCGCGAATGGATGGCACAGCTTCGCATTGATGGTCTGAGCAAAGCATCGGTGTCACGGGCACTCTCGGCGCTCAAAACATTTTATAGCTATGCGGCGGATACACATGGCGTCAAAGCCGATGCGGTGCGGGCCGCGCGAGGGCCGCGCGCGCCAAAGCCGCTCCCTCGACCTCTCGCGCCTGCGGATGCGATGCTGGTGCTGGAATCGACGGAACTGACCACCGACAAAGACTGGATCGCGCTCCGGGATACGGCGGCGTTGACGGTGCTTTATGGGTGCGGTTTGCGGATCTCCGAAGGCTTGTCGCTGAAAGGCAAAGATGCCCCGCTCGGAGCCTCGCTTCGGATTATCGGAAAGCGCGGTAAAGAACGCCAAGTGCCGGTGTTACCCGAAGCGCGTGCGGCGGTGGAAGCCTACCGTGCGGCGTGTCCTTTTGCGCTCGATGCGGAGGAACCGCTCTTTCGCGGCGCGCGGGGCGGGGCGTTGAACCCACGTATCCTGCGAAAGACAATGCAACAGGTGCGGTTGATGTTGGGCTTGCCCGATGATGCGACGCCGCACGCCCTACGGCACTCCTTCGCGACGCATCTGATGGAGGCAGGCGGCGATCTGCGCGCCATTCAGACATTGCTCGGCCATGCCAGCCTCGCCACGACACAGCGGTACACGGCCGTCGATGAGGAACGCTTGCTCTCAGTTTATGAAAAAGCGCATCCGTCGGCGACGGGCGGGGTGTGAAAGCGGCGTCATTCCCCGCGACGGCGTGGAAGCCACTCCTCAGTTTTAACCGGCCGGATTTGCTGTGAGGTGGATACCTTGTCAGCGAGGAGCAGCAATACAGCGATGGATAAGAAACGTTCACTGTCGGTCTGCGAAATAACTGACAGCCGGCGCGGTTTGATCTTCGGCGAAGTGCCGACACTTACCGGGGCAGGCGCTTGAACAAAACCGCCCATAGAGTTCCCAAACCTGTGAACGCTGTTTGTCCGTTTTTGGCGAACGCATAATGATCGGGCTGATTATCAGCGAATATTTCACGGCTCATGCGCCAGTTGCTTTGCTCATCAAACAGCCCTTGTCCGAACGTGAACTTGTCGGTGTGTTTAAGTTTGTGCCAAACGGAGGTACCGCAATCAGCGCAAAATCCCCGCGAGGCGATTTTGGATGATTGCCATTCGCTTATCGGTCCTGTGATTTCGACGACTTCATCGCAAACCACGCCCATCCATACTCCGCCACACCACCGGCGGCACATTTCGCAATGGCAAGCGCCATAGGTGTCTGGAGCGACAACTTTGAATGTAACGGCTCCGCAAGAACATCTACCGGATTTCATGAGCAATGGACCTCTCGACAACTTCTGGGAGTTCTCTCTTGCGACGTTGCGAACTTTGGTTTGGGCATCCCGTTATTTTTACATGCGTTGACCGGCAAAATTGATCGACGGTCAGGGTGTGAAGATGCCGCGCGCTCTATTATTCCGGCGCTTCTTTTCGCCATAACGCGATGGCTTCGGCGAGTTCCTCCGCCTCTTCGCAATCGTCAGGACACACTTTTTCGAGGTGCGCGAGATTGGCCTCTGCCTTGTCGACATCCCCAAGCAACAAGAATAATTCGCCTTGATACTCCAATGCGCCGCGATGATCGGGATCAAGCCACAAAGCCCGCTCATAATCCAAACCGCTGAGCTCCAGTTCACCCAGTTTGCGTCGAGCGTAACCAAGCAGATTGAAAACATCGGCACTTTCCGGCTCTGTCTCTGCCAGAGATGTCAGCAGGGGCAGTGCTTCGGAAAATTTCTCGGCTTCAATTAATGCGCTCGCCTCTGAAAAGCTTTCGGTCTTGGAATCGGCGGCGGCGTTGCTCCAGTCAAAATCGACCGGTGTCGCAAGGGTATTTGTCGACACGAGAAACGCGAATACCAAAGAAAGTTGAGCCATCATGACCTCGTAAGAAGAGTTCGTATATCGCTACACGTTTTGGAACACTCCTACCATTTCCACATGCGCGGACCAGTAGAATTGATCGACGAGAAGGGCGTGCTCTGGGGTATTGCCACCTTCAATCAACGTCGCGGCGGCGAAAGGACCGACTTTGTCGCCCATCTCTTGACCTTCCACTAACAGGAAGCTTTATCACCCGACCTTAATCGGTGCCTCAATTTTTGACCCGGTGGGAGTGATGAGGAAAAGACGTGTGTTGATCTTGGCGGCGTTGGCGGTGCTGTCAGGTGGTGTTGTCGCTTACCTACTCAACGCACGCGGCGGTGAAACGCACACTCACACGGCAGTGCGGGTCTCGGATAAAGCGAAAATTACCTTACCTGCCCTCAGCGATATTGCGCTGTCAGGAAAGGTGGCGTTCGATGAAAATTGTGCCGTCTGTCACGGGCAAAACGCGGTTGGTAGCGACCAAGGTCCACCGTTGATCCATATTATCTATGAACCGGGTCATCATAACGATGCCTCGTTTTACCGTGCGGTCGCGCAGGGCGTGCGCGGGCACCACTGGCGCTTTGGCAATATGCCAGTGATTGAAGGTGTCAGCGAAGCACAAGTCACGCAGATCATCGCCTATATTCGCGAAACGCAACGCGCGAATGGCATCAATTGACGACGAGGTGGAATGGCCAATTCGCTTAGAATATTTGCGTCGGTGTCAGTGTTGACGCTCGCATTTGATCTGGCCGCAGTCGCGCAGTCGTTGCCGGAGAAGACGTTCGAGCTGACGTATGATCCGCAGGCCAAACTCGGGATCGAGAAAACCTCGCCCGCGAACCCGGATGATGTTCAACAAGTCCGGCGTGGCTCGGTGCTTTATCTCGACCATTGCGCCGATTGCCACGGAGCCGCGCTAGAGGGCGCAGAGAATTGGAATCAGCCCTCGGAGGACGGGACGTTTTGGCCTCCGGCTCATGATGAGCCCGGCCATTCGTGGCATCATTCTGATAAAGTGTTATTTGAATATGTGAAGCTGAGCGGGTCAGAATTGTTCAAAGACTACCCCGATGTCGTTTCCAACATGCCCGGATTTGGTGATGTGCTGGAAGATGAGGAGATTTGGGCAATCTATGCGTTTATCAAGTCGAGTTGGTCGGAGCACAGCCGCAAATGGCAAGCTGGGGCGTCGCGGCTCGACCCTCTACCCGACGCCTACAATCCGACGCTTGGCGGGGCATCCAAGCCAGATAATGATGGATAAGACGATGAGAATATTTGCAGCCTCGATTGTGACCGCGACATGTCTGGCAACGACGTTAGTGTGGGCGCATGGCAAGGCGACCGGCATCGTGCGCGAACGCATGGACCAGATGGTCGTTTTGAAGGATGCCATGAAACGGTTGAAGGCCGAACTGGTGCAGGGTGAGGAGTATGACTCGACGCTCGTTTTGGTCGCGACTAAAGAGATCAAAGATCATTCCGGCGAAGCGCTGTTGGTGAAGTTTCCGGCGGACAGCCTGACCAAACATTCCGAAGCCTTACCGAGTGTCTGGGATCAACCCGATCAGTTTGCGGCGTTAGCGCAGGAGATGGGAGATTTGGCAACTGCAATGGCGGTGTCGGTTGAGGCTGGCGTGCCGAATGTGAAATCCGGTTCAGGACTGTTCGGGGTGTTCGCTTCGAATTCGGAGGATGAGGCGGAGTTGCGCTCGCCCATTGATATTCTGGGCTTGCTTGCGAGCACCTGCCGCGATTGCCATGACGATTATCGAAAAAGGTAGTCTTCTTTATCGCCACTAAGAAAGAACGGCGCGTCTCAAGCTCTCCGTCGAAACACGCCCGCCATTTCAACGTGAGCGGACCAGCGGAACTGATCAACGGGCAGAACGCGCTCCAGAGTGTAACCGCCCTCCACCAAGGTTGCAGCGTCGCGAGCGAAGCTGCTCGGCATACACGACACGCCGACCACTGTTGGAACGCCTGATTGTGCGATGTGTTCGGCTTGGGCTTTGGCGCCCACGCGCGGGGGATCGAAGACGATGGCGTCGAATTTGTTTAGCTCATCTGGCAAATAAGGGCGGCGGAAAAGGTCGCGGGTGATGGCGGTGAGTGTTTTGAGACCTTCGGCCTGACGCCATCCTGCATCAAGGGCCGCAATCATCGCGGCATCGCCTTCGACGGCGGTGACGGTGGCGGTCTCGCCGAGGGGCAAAGCGAACGCCCCGCATCCTGCAAAAAGATCGAGTACGGTTTTGGCGTCGCCAACCGCCTCCAGCACAAAGTCTCGCAGCAAGGCTTCGCCATTGGCCGAGGCTTGCAGGAACGCCCCGGCGGGCGGCACGACGCGGGCCTTTCCAAAGGTTTGCGCGGGCGGGCGCGCCTGTGCAATCGGCTCGTCATTCCACACCAACCGCGCCAGCCCCAGAGTCTCAGCCATCTCCCCCAACGCACTACGGAGGGTCATGTCTGCTTCTTTGCCGTCAGCCACCGAGACGTCAAGGCCCGCATCGCTGACCGTGATCGTGACAGCCAGCGCCCGCTTTCGCGGAGCACCAAGGCGCAGGAGATCAGCGAGTTTCGGCATCGCGGCGAGGATGTCGGGATGCGCGATCTTACAATTCGGGACAGGGGTGATTGTGTGCGTCCCCGCGCCGTAAAAGCCAAGGAGGGTCGATTTTTTGGTGCGCTGAAACGCGAGTTTGACGCGGCGGCGATCCGAGGTCGGGACGGTGCGGGTTTCGTCTACTTGGCTTTCGATGCCGACGCTACGCAGAGCGCGGATGATGCCCTCACGTTTCCACGCCGCAACGTCTTCGTCGCTGCGGTCCTGCATCGTACAGCCGCCGCAGGTGCCAAAATGTGGACAGGGTGGTGTCGTGGGAGAGTTTTCGATCATAGCACAGGCTTAGACCGTGCGCGGTGATGTGGGAATAGGTTTCGATCCAGGGCGCTTATGCAGTTGGAATTAAGAATTGATCCATCGTCCAACACTCAAACGCAGGACTGGACCCTCGGAGGTCGCGAGTCCTAGTGGATATGAGTTTTGGCGGGTTAGAACTACGACACACTATCAATCGCGCGCTGGATCGCGGCAATGCGTTTGGGCATCGGAGGATGGCTATCGAGCCACGAGATTGGCGTGCCGCGACCCGCAGCCAATCTGTCGAGTTTCTCCAGCAAGGTGATGCTGGCCGTTGGATCAAGGCCAGAACGCCGCATCAGTGCTACGGCGAAGGCATCCGCTTGATACTCGTCGGTTCGGCTGAGGCGCATCTGGAGTAACCGCGCCACCAGATTGCCGACATGCCCGCTCAATCCGCGCAAAGCGGCGGGCAGGAATGCAGAGGCGGCGGCGCGGGCGGCGGTCTCGACTTTCCACGCTTTGCGCCTGCGGTCGTGATGACCGAGGGATAGATGCCCGATTTCGTGAGCAATTACGGCGGCCAATTCATCACTGGTGAATGTGCCCTCGCGGTACTTGTCGATCAGGCCCCGCGTCAGGAAAATTCGACCATCGGGCGCGGCTAGGCCGTTGATTTGCTCGACGTCATAGACATCGACTTGCAGCGCATTGAATCCAAGCGCCCCGCGAAAGCGTTGCAATGCCGCCAAGAGCGGCCCTTCGGCGAGACGTTTGGAATTACGGTCGAGGTCGCGCAGCATCGCGCGCTCCGACCCGCGCATCTTGAACCAAGCGTACAAGACCATTCCGAGGATCGGAGCATATTTTAAAAGTAGGGCCATGCCCTATACTTGACCCGTCACCCCCGCGCGATCAAGCGTTCCCGGATGTCCAGCACGACAAAACCGACGCCGACAATCGCGACGGTTTGCACCAGCGATTTTATCGCTTCGATAGGGCTGAAAATCTGGAGAATCGCAGAAAGAACACCGAGGGCGAGTGTCACCCACAGGATAATCTCGAACAAATCTATGATTTTGGTGCGAATTCCGGTGGCTTCGAGGTCGGCCATATTGATTTTGCCGTCTTTATTCGCATCCATGCGATCGCGGGCTGCTTTGACGGTTTCACTCTCTTTGACGTCCATGACATATTCCTTTTGTTGAACTTGTCGCGCCGGAGACCTTAACGTATCGAATCGAAACTGTTGAGTCTTTGCGGTACTTGGGCGTTCGGGGTGGGGAAAGTTCCCGTTTTTCGGGCATGAAAGCTCAGGTTCCGGCCCCTCTGGCAGAAATTGGCCACACGGTTTCGACTTTACCGTGACGCACGCCGATCAGGTGATCGTGCAGGTTGACGGTGGGGTCGCAATGGCCGGGGATCAGCCAGAGCTGATCATTGAGCTTCAGCGTGTTTTGCGGGTCTTGAATGACGCCGTGTTCGTCTGAGGCATCATTGTAGATCAGGTCGGTGCGCCCCGACACGAGGGGCAGGCCGCTGTCGATACTGGCCGCTTTATGTCCAGCATCACAGACCGCGCGCCCGTCGCCCGCCACGGACATAATCGAGCTGAGAACGAAAAGCGCGTTTTGAAAGGCCAGCGGCGAGTCGCTCTCGTTGCGAACCCGCCCGTAGTCGGCATCCATGAAAATGTAAGAGCCGCATTGCAGCTCATTGTAAACGCCTGAACCGGCTTCGAATGGGTGCGAACCTGTGCCCGCTCCAGCGACGATGTCACACGAAAGCTCCCCCGCGCTCAGCATGTCGACGGTGGCGGCGGTTTGCTTGATAACATCATCGACTGCCGCTTTGCGTTCGGCATGGTCGTAGATGTGTTGGGCATGGCCCTGATAGGCTTGGATGCCAGCAAAGCGTAAACCGTCTGACGCCGCAATTTTTTTTGCAAGAGCCTCCGCATCCGCGCCCGGATTGACTCCGCAGCGCCCGTTCCCGACGTCAATCTCAACCAGCACCTCTAGCGCGGCTTTCCGTCCCGCCATTGCCGCCGAGAGGGCCATGATGTTATCGGCATCATCCGCGCAGATGAGGATGCGCGCCTTTTCGGTCAGCGCCGCAACGCGCGCGATCTTGGCCGGGGCGGTGACTTGATTAGAAATCATAACATCGGTGATGCCGCCGGCGACAAGGGCTTCGGCCTCGGCGGTTTTTTGCACACATACGCCGCACGCGCCGCCGCGTGTCATTTGCAGGTGGGCAATGTCGACGGATTTATGGGTCTTGGCGTGGGCGCGCAGGCGCACGCCCGCGGCCTCAATGACGCCGCGCATTCTATCGAGATTGGCTTCGAAGGCGTCCAGATCAACGATCAATGCTGGGGTGTCGATGTCGGCGAGAAGCGTGCCGGGGGTTGGGGAGGCCAAGCCGCTAACCGCCCGTCGTGCTCATGTACCGTTTTTTAACTTCGCCTTGCACGGTCTGACGCGAGTAGTCGAAGTCGTGGCCTTTTGGTTTGCGTTTGATGGCCTCGCGGATTGCATCGTGCAGCAGCGCATCGTCTTCGGACGCGCGCAGCGGGGTCATCAAATTGGCGTCGTCGTCTTGGCCAAGACACATATACAGCATCCCCGTGCAGGTCAGGCGCACGCGGTTACAGCTTTCGCAGAAATTATGAGTGAGCGGCGTGATGAAGCCGACGCGCTTGCCGGTTTCGGCGACGTTCATATAGCGCGCGGGACCACCAGTTTTGTGACCGCTGGGCGTCAGAGTCCACTGAGATTCCAATTCGGCCTGCACTTCGGTCAGCGGCCAGTATTGGCCAAGACGCTCTTGTTCTTCCATATCGCCCATCGGCATGACTTCGATGAACGTGAGATCGAGGTCTTCGCGGCCTGCCCATGCGAGCATCTCGTGGACCTCTTTGTCGTTGAAATCCTTGATGGCGACAGCGTTGATTTTGACGGCCATGCCCTCGCGCTTGGCAGCCTCGATCCCGCGCAGTACGGCGTCGAGTTTGCCCCAGCGGGTGACACGCCCGAATTTCTCGGCATCCAGCGTATCAAGCGAGACATTGATCCGCTTGACCCCCGCTGCCGCCAGCGCCGCCGCATGTTTCGCGAGTTGCGAGCCATTGGTGGTCAAGGTCAGCTCGTCCAGCGCGCCGGAGTCCAGATGCCGTCCCATGCGCTCAAAGAACCACATGATATTCCGGCGCACGAGCGGTTCGCCGCCAGTGATTCGCAGCTTTTTCACGCCCAGATCAACGAAGGCCGAGCAGAGGCGGTCGAGTTCTTCCAAGGTCAGCAAATCTTTCTTGGGCAAGAACGTCATATGCTCTGACATGCAATAGACACAGCGAAAATCACAGCGATCCGTCACCGAGACGCGCAGATAGTCGATTGTCCGCGCGAATGGATCAATCAGCGGCGCTTGGGTCGGTGCAGGTGCGTCCATCGTCAGCTTCCCCCGGAAATATCGAAGTTTATCCTAGGCGGAACCGTGGCGGGAGGCAACTAACGCTGACGTCACAGGATATGACAGATTCGGGCGGCTGATACCTCTCGCCGCCTCGGTTCGCTGATTTCGCAAAATTCGATCTCTGCCTTTTGCGCTGCACCGAAGTTTTATGGCGTCTATGTCTGGATGCTGCGGGGGGCTGACCTACTGCGCGTTGCGGTCTCGGATGTGCGCATCCCTCCGAGGTCCGCGGTGAGGGCAAATGAGCGTTGAGTCGGTTCAAAATCCGGAAAACCCAAGTCGTCGGCCCGAAAACAACTCGTCATAAATGTCGTTTTCGGGCGATCGTCGAGGTCCAATAATTTGAGGGTGCGAGCCTTCTGCGCTAAGCGGTTTCGAGCCACGGCGTCGCAGCGCGGCGTTTGGCTTCGAAACTATCAATGGAAGATTCTTTCTCCATCGTCAGGCCAATGTCATCAAGGCCATTGAGCAAGCAGTGCTTTTTAAACGCATCCAGCTCGAATGAGATTTCGTCGCCATCGGGGCGCTTGATCGTTTGAGTTTCCAAGTCGATGGACATTGTCGCATTCGCGCCGTTTTCCGCGTCTTCCATCAGCTTATCGACTTCTTCTTGCGGAAGTGCGATGGGCAGGATGCCGTTCTTGAAACAGTTATTGTAGAAGATGTCAGCAAAGCTGGGGGCAATCACACAGCGGATACCGAAATCCAAGATCGCCCAAGGCGCGTGCTCTCGTGAAGACCCGCAGCCGAAATTATCGCCGCCAATGAGAATCTTTGTTTCGCGGTAAGCGGGTTTGTTCAGGACGAAATCGGGATTTTCCGAACCGTCATCCTTGTAGCGCATCTCAGAAAACAGCGCGACACCGAGGCCGGTACGCTGAATAGTTTTGAGATACTGCTTGGGGATAATCATGTCGGTATCGACATTGATCTGTGGCAACGGCGCAGCAACGCCCTCAAGTTTGTCGAATTTTTCCATGATCGCAGCCCTTTCGTTCTTTCACGCTGATAAACCACGGCTTGCCGTATGGTTCAAGGCGTCACGCGCTGAACCCAGCGTTGGTGCAAGGCATCCGCCTCCGCCCAGCGGTACAGGCAGCTCGGTCTCGATCACATCGTGCCGTTCTCTTCGGATTCGATCTGATTGAGTGCCACGCCGATGCTGTCGCGCATCGCTGCAGAAACAGCTTCGCTCATGTCACCGCGCGGTTAGGGTCGGGGCAGATGGTGGGCAGGCCTTCGGCTTTCCACGCGAGGATGCCTCCCTCCAAATGAGCCATTTCCGTGTATTGCCCCATCGCAATCAGAGCCTGTGCGAGTTTGGCGGTTCTGCCGCCGCTTCTGCATTGCAGGATGATGTGCTTGCCTTCCTGATCGGGCAGGGCACCAGGCACCAGCTCTTGCATCGGGGCGAGGATGGCGCCGGGGATGCGCTCTGCATCGAATTCGGGGATTTCGCGAATATCCAGCAAAATTGCTTCGCCTGCCGCGACGAGATCCGCACATTCTTTCGGGGAAAGGCGAATGAATTTGCCGCCCGCCATATTCTCTTTGCTCACCATTGGGCGCTCCGTTTCGAATCTCGTTAGCAGTCAGTATCGCAGCTTTGCTTTGCTTTCGTCGAGGTACCTACGCGAGCGCATTTCAGTAAGACGACTAGCCGTGCGCGCAAACTCGAATGAACCATCGCCGCTTTGATAAAGTTGATCCGGCTCGGCTTCGGCAGAAATCAACACCCGGACCTTGGCGTCGTACAGCGCATCAATCAGCGTGACAAACCGTTTTGCCTGATCGCGCTGCGCCGGTCCCATGACAGGAACGTTTTCGATCATGACGGTATCAAAGGTCTCGGCAATTTTCAGATAATCGGCAGGGCCAAGGGCGGTTTTACACAGCGCCTCGAAACCCGAACGCATGGCCGTATCCGTGGCATGTTCAATTTTGACAACGCGCCCGCCGACCTCAAGGTCGCGTGGCCCCGGCGCGCCTTGGCCGACCAAAGAGCGGAACATCCGCCGCATGACGCCGTCAAAATTGTCGATATCTGGCGTGTCTTTGGTGATGTACACCCCGCCCCGGTCCATACGCTGTAAACGGTGATCGGTGTCGCTGTCCAAATGTAACACGTCGAGCTGAGTTTTGATGATGTCGATAAAAGGCACGAATACATCGCGATTGATGCCGTCTTTATAAAGGTCATCTGGCGGACGGTTAGATGTGGCGACGATGATAACGCCTTCTTCCATCATTCCTTCGAACAGGCGACCAACGATCATTGCGTCCGCGACATCCGTCACCTGCATTTCGTCAAAGCACAGCAGTTTGGCGCTGTCGGCGAGTTGCTTGGCGACCTTTGGCAGCGGATCAGATGTGCCTTTGACGCGCTCGTTTTTAAGCTTTTCGTGGACCTCTTGCATGAAACCGTGGAAATGAACTCGCCTTTTCTTTTTCGTTGGTGCAGCCGAGAAGAAAAGGTCCATCGCCATCGTTTTGCCGCGACCCACGCCGCCCCAGATGTAAAGCCCTCTGAGGGGAGGTTCTTTCTTGGCCGCCTTGGCACCAAATCCAAAGAAACCTCTGGGTTGAGGAGCGTTGCGTTTATAGGTGCGCTCGCTGAGCCTCAACCAGAGAATCTGGAGCTTTTCCAATACGATCTGCTGCAATGGGTCAGGATTGAGTGACCCGTCGGCGATTAGCGCCCGATATTTTGGTAAGGGTCCGTCCATCGGGCCTCGCGTCCAGTCTCTCTTGTTTTGAGCAGCCATAACGTCTTTGTAGGCGTTGCGCTATGCTGGAAGTCTTAAGCTTTCGCCGAAATCGGCACATTTGTCGTCATTGTGTGCGGAGCTTGATCAATGGTGACTTCGGGTCAACATCGAAGCCTGCGACACCGTTGCGGGTCTGACCTCTTGATTACGGTTTGTGCGTGCGGTGCCCACAAAACTTGATCGTTCTTCTGGCGGACCTGCGCTATGTCTGAGGGAAGGAGGCGCACAATGGCCGATGTTCACGCGAAAGACAATCTGACCCCGATCCTGATGGCGACCTCTGTGATCCTGCTGGTCGGGTTTGGCATCCGAGCGTCGTTTGGTGTGTTTCAGGTTCCGATTGCTGAGGAATTTAACTGGCCGCGCAGCGACTTTTCGATGGCGATTGCGGTGCAAAACCTTGCATGGGGGATTGGCCAACCTCTGTTTGGGATGTTCGCGGAAAAATATGGCGACCGGCGTGCAATCATTCTTGGCGCGTGCATCTATGCTGTGGGTCTGGTCATCGCAGCCAACGCCGGCACGCCATTCGGTCAGGTGATGAGCACCGGCGTTTTAGTTGGCCTTGGTGTGGCCGGAACAGGCTTTGGCGTGGTGTTGGCGATTGTCGGGCGCGCTGCCTCGCCGGAAAAGCGCTCGATGGCGCTGGGGATTGCCACCGCTGCGGGGTCATCCGGGCAGGTGTTGATCCCGCCCATCACCGAATATCTGGAGCGCTCTTTTGGCTGGGATTCGACCATGATCATCATGGCGGTCGTCGTCCTCGCAACGCTGGCCGTGCTGCCGTATCTAAAGGCACCGCCACCGCCAGATGTGACCCGTGCCGCCGCCGAAGAGACGTTGTGGCAAGTGTTGAGCCGGGCGTCGCGCGACCCGAATTACATTCTCCTTTTCCTCGGATTTTTTTCCTGCGGTTATCAACTCGCATTCATCACGGCGCATTTTCCAGCTTATGTAACCGAGGTTTGTGGGTCGGCGGCACTGGGCGCGGCGTCGATTACGCTGATTGGGATCACGAATATTTTTGGCACTTTGCTGGCGGGGAAGTTGGGCGGGATTTACCGGCGGAAATACTTGTTGTCCCTGATCTATACGCTGAGGACGATTGTTGCGGTTGCCTTTATTATGCTGCCGCCAACACCCTTCACCGTGATTGTGTTCAGCCTGTCGATGGGCGCGCTGTGGCTCGCGACAGTGCCGTTGACCAGCGGGCTGGTCGGTTATCTTTATGGCATGAAATATATGGGCACGCTCTATGGCTTTATATTTCTGAGCCATCAGCTAGGCGGGTTTTTGGGCGTCTATCTCGGCGGCACGCTCTATGACGCCTATGGCAGTTATGACGTCGTTTGGTGGGTGGGGATTGGTGTTGGCGCGTTTTCGGCACTGGCGCATCTGCCGATCAAAGAAGAGCCGCAAGTGTTCGGCCAACCCGCCTGAGGTTATTCGACAGGGCGGGTGGCTCGAACGAATGTAGCGAGCGTTTCTTCCGTGGGATATTCCAGTTGGACGGTGGCCACTGTTTTCAGTTCAGTTTCGACAGGGGCCATTGAGACAGTATAAATTTTCTTTTCTACCGATGTCTGCGGCGACGTCGACATGATGGTTGGCGTTGTTGTTGTTTCTTTGGCGTCTGTGACCAGCACGTCTGCACCTGTTGGCCAGTGATTGGCAATGAAGTCCCCAAGCACCGCGAGTTCAAGACGTTGCGCTTTTCTCATCCAAGCTTTGCTGCCCAATCCTTTAGCACCGGCATCGGCTTGCCTGCGTTGTTTTCTGTCGTTGGACATGATGACAAAAATTAAGTCTCGTCCGCCGATGGACAAGAAGCCGCTATAGCCGCGAACGAAGCGCATCTTGCCGGTTTTGCCGCGCACGGCAAATGCTTGAAACCCGCCCGTGACATGTTCCGCGTGGAGCGAGCGAAAGGTTTCGCCGAACGTTTCAAATCCGAGCCTCAGGATCGAGGCCATTTGGCGCGGCGTGGCCCGCGAGCGAGAGCTGAGGCCTGAATGATTTGCGAGGGTAAACCCCTTCCAACCTTTGCCGCCGATCGAGTCAGCTTGATCTTTGAGCCAGTTTGTTGTGACTTTTGCCGCATCGCGCAGCGATTTTGGTTTGTCGCCCATCGTGCTGGCAGATAAAGCGCCAAGCGCTTCGGCGGTCAGATTGGTCGAGAGCATCATCATGGTTTCGCAGATCTCGGATACCGTGGCGCTCAGATGACTGGCGACCAACTGTCCAGAAACCGTGCCCGAAAAATGCTTGGGCATTGGCAAGGTGATACCGCGCAATGCGGCGGCACTGCGAAACAAACGGGCGGCGCGATAACCTGGAGCGGCTGTCTTGCGCATGATGCCATTCGATCGCCACAGATTCAGATCGAGATTCAATCCGCTGATCGCTGGATTATAGTGGTGATCGTTGGGCTGCAAGTTGCTGATTACTGAAGAACGAGGCAGCGCGTCGGTGTTGTAGATGAAATCCCCGGTAATCCGCGCGATGCCCTGTAAGGCGAGTTTGTCGGACAACCTTTCCAGGTCGAGTGTCTTCAACGTTGGATCACCTGATCCGATCAAATGCAGATTGCCATGAAGAACGCCTTGGTCAATCCGCCCATCAGCCACGAGGCGGGTTTCAAAGCGATGATCCGCACCAAGTGCCTGAAGCGCCATCAGCATGGTTGGTATCTTCGCAAGCGACGCAGGGATAAAACTGCGATCCGCGTTACGTTTGGCAACAATCTCGCCGGTGTCGGCATCCATCAGGACGTAGCCGTATTGTCCGCTGAGATCTTTGCCTTCGGTGTGAAGACTAATATGGCCTTTCGTTGACCGTGCCTCGGCGGGGCCAGCCTGCGCTGATGCCCAATGCGCGGAGGATAGAGGAAGGATCGTACAGGCGAATGCGAGAGAGATGGCCTTCAGAAAAGATGTCGCGATTGACGTTACTGGTTTTTTGAACGTTTCGCAGTTGTTAGAAATATACTGCTTGCACTCAAGATCTTGCATTCTGCCACCTCTAAAAGTCTAAGGCAGAAATTAGGCGATCAAGGTTGATAATTCGTGCGTCGTATCCCGTTATTGCTTTTACTTTTCGGGGAATTAACGGATTATTATTTGAAGTTTTTGAAGGATTAAAAATGCTGCAAGTATGGCGTCGGGTGCCTCATGTGGGTTGACGGTATGAGTGTATTTTGCGCCGCCGTTGATTGGGGAACGTCGTCGTTTCGCCTTTGGCTGTTTGATCGCGACGGAAAAGTTTTGGCCGAACGGCGATCCGGCGAAGGGCTGTTGTCGATCAATGGAGCATTCGAGGCGGTGCTGGAAGGGCATCTCAGCACGCTTGATGCTCCCTTGGATTTACCGGTTGTCATTTGCGGCATGGCGGGTGCGCGCACCGGGTGGCAAGAGGCTTCCTATCTCCATGCGCCCTGCGCGCTGGCCGACATTCCGGGGGCCGCCATTCGCATCGCCCGCACCGACCGCGATGTCCGTATCTTGCCGGGCGTCTCGCAAGATGACCCTGCGGATGTGATGCGCGGCGAGGAGACTCAGGTAATGGGGGCCGGAATCGAGGGTCTTTTGTGTCTGCCCGGGACGCACTCTAAGTGGGTGACGCTCTCGCAGGGCCGGATCGAGAATTTCTCGACATGGATGACTGGAGAGATTTTCGCGCTGATGTCGCAGCATTCGCTGCTTGCCGGTGATGTCACGGGAGAGGCTGGCGTTGACGATGATTTTCGTGCGGGGTTCAATAGCATGTTGGATGCCCCCGAAACGCTGACCAACGCGTTGTTCGGGTTGCGCGCCAGAGGATTGCTCGGCGAGGGAAAGCGCGAGGCATCGGTTCTTTCCGGTCTGTTAATCGGCGCAGAATTGGTGGGCGTCGGGCCTGCTGATAACGTTACGCTTATTGCGGATGGTGTGATCGGCGATCTTTATGCCGCCGCCTTTGAGGAGATGGCGACGCCCTATCAGCGGCTGGAGGCGACGTCAGCGACGCAGGCAGGCCTCTTTCGGGCGGCGCGGGAAATTTGGGGGCGAGGTTAATATGGACCGCATTGCATGGCCGGTATTAAATCGGTCTTTGGTCGCGATCTTGCGCGGTGTCAAACCGGCGGAGATTGCGGGCATCGGGACGGCGTTGATTGAAGGGGGTTTTGAGGCCGTTGAGATTCCACTGAATTCCCCTGATCCATTCGCCTCAATCGAAACACTGGCAAAACTGGCCCCGCCAAATGTTTTGATTGGTGCGGGAACTGTTCTGACGACAGCCGATGTGGACCGATTGAGCGACGCGGGAGGGCAGCTTTTTGTCTCGCCCAACGTCAATCCGGTGGTGATTGAACGTGCTGTTTCAAAAGGGATGGTGACGATGCCAGGTGTCTTTACGGCGACGGAGGCATTGGCGGCGGTGTCCGCCGGAGCTTCGGCGCTGAAGTTCTTTCCTGCCAGCCTATTGGGGGTGTCGGGGATCAAGGCGATCCGCGCAGTTCTGCCGCCCGACATCGAAATCGGCGCTGTGGGGGGCATTGCGGAGGCAGATTTTGGCGAATATGCCGCTGCTGGAATTCGGAGTTTTGGATTGGGGTCGAGCCTTTACGCCCCTGGTATGCGGGCCGAAGAGGTGCGAAATCGGGCCAAAGCGACAATCGCAGCTTACGATGCCACGTTTAGCGCGTGAGCATTGTCGTTGAGTGTACAATCAATAGGCTGGCACGGTATTCGGGAAATACCGTGCTCGAAGCCTTAGTTTATGATGCTGCGAAATTCTGGGTCGCAACAACGTCGCCGCAATTTCGCGGGTTCGGTTTGAAGCTGCTGCCCGTTCCGAGTCTTTTATATACGGGGCTGAACAGGTTTGCCCGGTGTCCGGGCGAATCCTCCCACGCCTGAACAAATTCCTGCGCCATTGTTCGATAGCTGTGCGGTTGGATCGTCTGGCCGTCATACGCAAATTCACAGGTTGCGCGGTTCTTAACCGTAAACGAGCGACCGGAGATTAATTTTAACCGTGACCGCAAGGCGATGTTCTCTGCCGCGTCGAGGAACCCTATGCCTGCACCTTTCAGGCGATCCGGCAGTGTGCTGCGCCCGGGAACCGGAGAGGTGTGGCTGAAGAAATTCAGCGTCGCCATATCGTTGGAATGGACTTGCGCGGTTTGTTGAAGGGCTGGATCGCCCGCAAGGGGTCTAAGGTCGTTCGCGCACCGCCTGACATTTGTAAAGTGCAGGACGGCGGCGTCGAATAAAGCACTATCGACCGAGTTCGGTGGAACAATCGCGTCAAACTGTGGACCCAGAGCGTTCGGTGATGGGCAATTCCCTGATGCGGCGGGCGCAGGGGCGAAATTTACGGCTGGAGCCGCGGCAAAGGCCGGCGCTGGCGCGGCGATAGCTGGTTGTGAGGGGGCATTAATAGTAGGAGCAGATGATGACGAGGTACCGCTCTGCCCGCCGCAGCTCGCCAGAGCGCATGCTACACAAAAAGAAGAGAAAAGTTTTCGATTGATGGTCATGACCGCACTCCGGTTAAGCTTTACAAAACTATTTGGCGTATAACTTTCAGAATTCATATCCCAAATTCGACCTTTTTGCATTTATGGGGGTTCGGTTTAACCGACCGTCAAGTGCCGGTGGTGCATACTGCTCTCAACTTGTGGCGAATGCCATTTATTGAAGGCGGAAAATCAATGGTCCGAAACGCTCGTCTTGCCATCCTCGCGACCGCAGCGGTCGTTTTCGCGAACGCAGCCGCGAACGCTGGGTCTCTTAACTCTTACAACTCAAGCAATACGCCGGTGGTCTCGTACACTGGTGCGCCAGAGCCGACAACGGCGGCTCCTTACTATGCGCCTGCACCGCAGGCCGTCGAAACGACGGTCACGCAAGACGGATTCTACGACGAGTCGAAAGGCTCGAATGCAGATTTCGGTTATTCGCAAAGCCACGCTTGCGGCGGCGCGCTTGACGGTGCGACATGTCTTGTCATTCTGAACGATCACATGCGCCGCGTGCGCCTTGATCGTCCAGCGGGCACGATCCTTGTCGGCAACCCAACCATCGCTGACGTGACTGTTCTGGGCAAAGACACCGTCTTTGTTTCGGCACGTTCGATTGGTTCGACGAATATCATCGCATTGGATGAGAACAACAATGAAATCCGCACCTTTGAGGTTTTCGTTCGTGAGCCAAAAACCAAGCGGGTTGTTCTGCGTAATGCTGGACAAGCAGAAAACTATCAATGTGCGCCGGATTGCTTGCGTGCTCTGACGCAATCGGATTCTCCGACGCCACATGCTGCAAAACTGGGCGTCGTTCAAGCCGATATCGGTCTTGACCAGACGGCAATCGGCCTTCAGGGCGGTACGAACCCGAACCAAGAACCTCAGGCGCCTGCTCCGGCATCACCTCCGGCAAGTGCACCGGCTGGTGTTCCTTCAGCGGGCCTCGCAGGTGCTGTGGGTCAGTTGAGTAGCGCGGCTGCTGGCGGTGTGAGTGCACTTGGTGCGTCACTCGGCGGTGCTCCGAAAGCTCCAGCGAATACGGCTCCACCACCTGTTGTCGCACAGTAAGCTTCGCGAAACAGATCTGTTAAGAAAAACGTCGCCTTTCGTGGCGGCGTTT
The DNA here is from genome assembly GCA_964549375.1 of uncultured Neomegalonema sp. Lineage (GTDB taxonomy): Bacteria > Pseudomonadota > Alphaproteobacteria > Rhodobacterales > Rhodobacteraceae > JAHDDY01. The sequence continues at coordinate 70,103 of CAZJWF010000001.1, read as the reverse complement.
TTTTATACTTCAAGCACCAGCCCGTCATAGGCGGGAATAATCGATTCTGGTAACTCATCGCGCAGTGCGGCGTAGTCGAGGTCGTTATGCAGGTTGGTGACAACCGCGCGTTCTGGGCCGAGGCGTTTGATCCATTCCAAAGTCTGATCGAGATGAGAATGCGTGGGATGCGGATCACGTCTCAGCGCATCGACAATCCACAAATCCACACCGTCCAAGGCTTGCCATGCGGCATTATCCAGGTCGCTGATATCGGGCGTGTAGGCGATGTTGTCAAAGCGAAAGCCGCGCGCCTGCACACCGGGGCCGTGCTCAACGATATGGGCAACCGCTGTAATCGGCCCGCCCGCGCCGTCGATGGTCAGGCTGTTACCCATTTCCTTGAGCGTCAGGATCGGAGGATAACTGCTGCCTTTGGGTTGGACGAAGACGTAAGAAAAACGCTCTCGCAGAGCGGCGGCCGTGCCGGGATCGGTCCAGACGTCCAAGCGTTCTTTTCGGCTGATGACAAGCGGACGCAGATCGTCAATGCCGTGAATATGATCCGCGTGTTCGTGAGTGATCAGGACGGCATTCAGATCAGGGACGGCTGCGTCGAGGAGTTGTGATCGCAGGTCTGGTCCTGCATCCACCAACACACGGGTCGTGCCGGTCGTGCCAATGCGTTCAACCAAAATTGAGCATCGCCTGCGGTGGTTCTTCGGCTCGGCAGGATCGCAGGCGCCCCATTGCGCGCCCTCTGGTCCGCCGACACGCGGCACGCCGCCGGATGACCCGCAACCGAGTATCGTGATACGAAGCGTCATGCGCGCGGCACTTTCGAAAAGAGCGTGTGAAAATTATCAGTTGTCTTTTCTGCGAACTCTGCCGCACTCAATCCGAAGATTTCAGCACCCATCGCGGCGGTATGGGCGACATAGGCTGGCTCGTTCCGTTTTCCCCGTTTGGGCACGGGCGCAAGATAGGGCGCGTCCGTCTCAACGAGAATTTTATCGAGGGGAGCATCCTTGAAAATACCGCGTAGTTCTTCGGCGTTTTTGAACGTTACGACGCCGGACATCGACAGATAAAATCCCATATCAAGGGCGGCTTCCGCCAATGCACGCCCGGATGAAAAACAGTGCATGACACAAGAATACGCACCGTTTTCGTATCCTTCGCGCAGCATTGCAGCCATATCGGCATCGGCATTGCGTGAGTGGATGATCAACGGCAATCCGGTCTCGCGGGCCGCATCAATATGCAGGCGGAAACTTTCTTTTTGCAGTTCAGGTGGCCATTTGTCGTAGTGATAGTCGAGGCCGGTTTCGCCGATTCCGACCATCTTTGGATGTTGTGTCATCGCGACCAAAGCGTCGACGCTGGTTACGGCCTCTTCTCCGACATTCAGTGGATGCGCCCCAGCGGCGTAGTAAACTGGCTCGTAGGTTTCAGCGATGCCCCGAATATTCGGTTCTTGTGAGGGCCGCGTGCAAATCGTCACCATCCGCGTGACGCCATTGGCCACAGCACGCGCAACGACGTCGTCGCGGGTTTCCTCAAAATCGGGAAAATCCAAATGGCAATGGCTGTCAACCAGCATAAGACACGGCTTCCTTCGCCACCTTTTCAATTCTCGCGACCATATCCAGCAAGGCTTGCCGACGGTCAAGGTTCAAGGCAAGTGTTCGTTCAGTTGTCGCGATTATCTGCTCGGTTGCATCGGCCCAAACCGCTGCGAAAGCGGGTGTTGCGAGAGGGGCAAGCTGGTCATATCCGGCAGGAGGGGCGTCGCTGCCTGCCGCGCAAGTGGCCATACGAGCTGTGAGGTCGGTGATCAGCTTGGTCGTGGTTCGGAATGCCTCGTCCTTGCCCGCTGCGGCTGCGGTATCGGCCAAAATATGAAGGTGGGCGCGGTCTATCCGATCCGGCAGGGGGGCCAGAACACCGGCAATCGCCTCTTGCAATGCGGTGCCGCCCTCAGCGGCCAGTGATAGCGCCGCGCCGACGGAACCTCGCGCTGCGGCGATGATTGCTTCGGGAGCAGGCTCGCCAACGACCTCTTCATAGGCGATGGCGAGGTTGCCTTCATCCAGTGGACTGAAATCAAGGCGGCGACAGCGCGACAGGATTGTTGGCAACAATCGGCGCGGCGTGTGGCTGATCAGGAAAAACACCACCCGGTCGGGCGGTTCTTCAAGAACTTTTAGCAAGGCGTTTGCCGCCGAGGGATTCATGTCCTCTGCCGGATCAATCATGACCACACGCCAGCCGCCCTCGGTAGCGGCGAAAGTCAGTGCGCGCTTGAGGGCGCGGACTTCTTCGACCGAGATGTTCGTGCGGAGCTTGCCTGTTTTCTCGTTCAGGCTTCGCCGCAAGATGGCGAGGGCGGTCTCGTTGCCGTCGGCAATGCGATGGTGCGCGGGAATGGACGGGTCGTGTTGCAGGTTCGGTTTGCCGCTGAGGATCGCGCGAGCAGCGAGATGCGCGAAGGTGGCTTTCCCGGTTCCCTCTGGTCCGGCAAGCAACCACGCATGGGGCATCCGCCCAGAACGTAGCGCGTCGAGAAACGTCGTTTCGGCAGCGCCGTGTCCGTGGAGACGGGGGGTGATGTGTGGCTCAGTCATCGGATCGCCGCTCGACCCCGTAGAGGCAGCGCTTTCCATCTGGCCTCGGAACGAGGCTTTTCCAAAATTGGGGACGTCTCATGACTCTAACTGGGAGAGGGCTGACGCGAGGACCGCATCTATTGATTGCGTTCCGTCGATAATCTTGCACCGGTCGGGATGTTTGTCGGCTAACGCTCGGAATCCGTCTCTGACATCGGTATGGAATTTAAGGCTCATCGACTCGAAACGGTCATCTCCCCCCCGTTCGGCAGCGCGCTTAAGGCCAATCTCAGCGGGCACATCAAGGATCAGGGTACGATCCGGCCAAAGGCCGATAACCGAATTATGCAGGTTGGAAACCAGTTCGATGCTCACCCCGTTCATTCCTTGATAGACGAGAGTTGAATCGACGAACCGGTCGCAAAGGACAGTCGTGCCTTGGGCCAGCGCTGGTTCAATGACCCGTTCCACATGGTCTCGCCTTGCAGCGTTCAAGAGCAGGAGTTCTGTCACCGGACTCCACCGATTGACGTCACCCTTTACCAGCAAGTCTCTGATCTGCTCTGCGCCAACAGTGCCCCCGGGTTCTCGCGTGAGTAAGACGTCTTCGCCGCGTAATTTCAGTGCCTCCGCCAAACCCCGGATCAGGGTAGATTTGCCGGTGCCTTCACCGCCCTCGATGGTAATGAAGCTCATTCGGTCGCGGTCTTGTTGCCTAGTGCGGCGTCGAGGCCCTTGTTGATCCACTGTTCGGCGGCACCCATCAGCTTTTTGCCAAAGCCACCTTTTGCGACATCGGCTCCAGCAAGCAGGGGCACCTCGATGGGTTCAACATCGGGGGCGGTGACAACCAGCGTTGCGATGCGGTCTCCCTTGGTGATCGGCGCAGGGATTGGGCCGTCATATTTGATCTGAGCGGTGGTTTCTCCGCCTCGGCCAAAGGCAGTTGTGACGACGATAGGTTCGTCAACAACCAAAGGAACCTTTGACTCAACCCCAACCCAGACATCTGCGCGCCCGACCTCGGCTCCGGCAGCGAGCAGATTTGTGGTTTCGAATTCTCGAAATCCCCATTTGAGGATGCGTTCGGCTTCAACGGCGCGCGCCTGAGCCGATGGCAAACCGGCGACTACGAGAACCAGACGTCGGTCGTCTTGAACCGCAGATCCGACGATGCAATACCCCGCTTCCTGCGTGTAGCCTGTCTTCAGGCCGTCGGCGCCCATGTTCGTGCGAAGCAGTGGGTTGCGATTGCGTTGTTCGATGCCCTCCCACGTAAAGGCACGCTCGCTGTAGATGCCGTAGTATTGAGGAAATTTTTCGATGATGATCGTCGCGAGTTTCGCCAGATCGCCGACGCTCATCAGATGATTGTCACCCGGCAGTCCCGTCGCGTTTTCGAACGTTGAGTGCTTCAATCCAAGCTCACGCGCTTTTTCCGTCATTTTGCGCGCGAAGGCTTCTTCCGTGCCCGCCATCCCTTCGGCGATAACGACACAAGCGTCATTTCCTGATTGCACGATGATACCGCGCAGCAAGTCGCGGATTGTGATGCGTTTATTGACCTCGACGAACATTTTGGAGCCGCCCATCCGCCAGGCCTTCTCGCTGACGACGAATTCGTCATCCAAGGTTAAGCGACCCTCTGACAGTGCTTCAAAGACCATATAAACGGTCATCAGTTTGGACATTGACGCTGGAGGGATGCGTTTAGTCGGCTCTTTGCTCATCAGAACGGCGCCGGATGACATGTCCAGCAGAATGGCGCTGGTTGCGGCGGTGTCGATTTGCTGTGCGCGGGCCGGTGCAAATGCGAGAATTGTTGCAAAAAGCGCGAGAAGGGCGGTGCGGATCATCGTCATTTGTCCTTTGGTATCTGCTAGCCGTGTTTCGCAACGCATCGCGACCGAATTGAGACACTATTTACTCAGCGCTGGGTGCCGAGTGTCAAACCGTTCTGATAGATACGCAAGATGGCCGGTGAGGGCAAAGAGTTTGCAACTCTGATGTCGCGTCCGAGAGCAAACTCTCGCGAGGCGGTTTTGCGAACCAAAAAAGCGGATTTCCCACGAAAAACGCCGCATCGGGTGATGCGGCGTTTGAGTTGGAAGTGGAGAGCCGGGAGAAGACTCTCTCCTTCGGTCGTTTATTCTTTGGTTCCTGAGCCTTAACCGCGAACGGTGCGGGCTTCGTAGTAGCCGAGGCCACGGATCCGGGTCCGAACGATCGACGCGTCACGCTTGTCGACGGCTGGAACGCGAACGCGGTGATAAAGCTTTCCACGAACGGTTGCCTGCGTGATGATCGCCTGCTCACCAGCACCTTGCAGTTTACGAACGAGGCGTTCTGCACGTGATGGGTTACGGAAAGCACCGACTTGAACGTAGTGGTTGCTGCCGCTGGAGAACGACGAGGACGATGTTCCGTAAGCCGAGCCATAATCCGTCGACTGGTAAGCTGGAGCAGCTTCGTAGGCCGGAGCGGAGGTCGATGCCACCGTCTCATAACCTTGCGAGCTGTAGCTTGTGCCTGTCGAGTAGATCGGAGCTGCTTCAGTCGTCATTTCATACGAAGATGCTGCGTTTGTTGTTTCGTATGCAGGCGCTGCCTCGTAAGTGGTGGGCTGCGTTTGATACGCCGGAGCGGCTTCATATGTCGATCCCGACTGATATGACGAGGTGACGTCAATCGTGGTCGGCTGTGCTTGGTACGCCGGTGCAGCAGCTTCGAACGTTGTGGTTTGCGACTGATAAGCGGGCGCAGCCTCATAGGTCGGGGTTGCCGACTGATAAGATGGCGCTGCTTGATAGGTCGTTGTTGCCTGTTGAACTGGCTCAGCTTGGTAGGTCGTTGCTGAGTGCTGAACCGGTGCAGCTTGGTACGTCGTTGTCGAATGCTGAACCGGAGCGGCTTGGTATGTCGTGGTCGACTGTTGGATCGGAGCCGCCGCTTCGTAGGAAGGCGCTGCCTGATACGTCGGAACTGACGTTGGCTGGTATGCCGGTGTAGTCGCTGGTTGGTAGGCCGGAGTAGTTGCCGCTTGGTAGGCAGAGGTCGTCGCCGACTGATACGCCGGAGCGGTCGCTGTCTTATAGTTCGGCGTCGTTGCCGACTGATAGGATGGGGCCGCTTGGTAAGTCGAGGACGGCTGGTAAGCGC
>CAZJWF010000001.1:0-64256 GCA_964549375.1 uncultured Neomegalonema sp. | reverse complement strand
GTTGCCGACTGATAGGATGGGGCCGCTTGGTAAGTCGAGGACGGCTGGTAAGCGCTCGTCGTCGTTGGCTTCGCCGTACCAGACTGACCAATCACGACTTCATAAGGGTTTGCAGACGTGCTGGTCGCTGCGTTCGACTTATAGCCTGAGCTGCTGAAATCTGTCGATTGACCGACATAGCTTGGCAGGGTTGACGTGCCAACCGATTGATAGCTGTAGGTGGATGTCGAAGCAGGGGACGGCACGGTCGCTTTAACCGATTTCTTCGCCGGCTCATCCGCAGGGGCAACCTCGATGGTCTGATACTGCTTTGGAGCTGCGGCCTTGTAGTTCGGACGCAGTGGCTCAGCTGGCGCATATGTTGGCTCAGCCGGAGCGTACCGGGCTGCCGAAGCAGGCTGGATGCGTTGTTGTCCCCAAGCGTTTCCGTAGACGGGAGCACCTGCGAAGTTTGGTGCTGGTGGACGTTGGTGTTGACCCCATACACCGCGTGTCCATTCCGACGGGAATGGGGACGATGACGCTGTTTTTGGGTCAAAATCTTTTGGTGGTGTGTAGCTTGGTGGGCCGTAGGTGATGCCGTTGGCTTGGGTATTCGCGAAGATCGGAATGCGCTGACCGAATTGCGGGACAGGAACTTGTCCGGCAGCCGCATGACTGCGTGGTGCCTGCGCTGGCGCTTTTCCGGCGGGCAGTTTCGGACCATTTGGCGTTACAGCGGATGCGGGAGCAATCGCTGGGCGCGGAAATTGAGGAGCGCCAAAAGCAGGCGGAGCACCGAACTGCGGCTGACCCGCGAATTGCGGTTGGCCACCAAATTGTGGTTGGCCGAAACCGCGCGCGCCGAATTGTGGCTGACCGTATGCAGGCGCACCAAATTGAGGCTGACCCCAAGCAGGCGGCGCGAATTGTTGCCCATAGTTCGCGGGAACTTTCGCACCCGGCTTCTTGAAATGACTTGCGGATTCTGCGGCGACGGCTGTGGTCGCTGCGAGTGCCGCGATGACTGAAACTGTGGCGAGTTTAGCAGCTGAACCAGCCGCACGCTCCCATGCCAATTTTGACATGAACCTGCTCCTCTTACTTACCTGTGCTGAAGCCCCGATTGCTCGATAGGCTTATTGTGGTTTGCTTCAGCGTGTTGATGCCTTGCGAGACAATCTCACCGGGCTACGAAATGGACGATAGGCGAATCAGTAATGTCCACGCAAGACTTTTTTAAGATTTATGAACGGAAAAAGTGTCGAATCTTGAATGCATTACAAGAAAACCTTCAACTATAGTAGCCTGTAAGGTGATCTGAGTGTGGGGACATTGGTCTTGCGCGTATCGATTGAATTTCATCAAGAGACGGTACGAGCGGTCGTGTGAAAGCAGAATGATTTGCACTGTTTAGACAGCCAGCGGTTTCCCGCTCATAGGGGTGATTTCAACGCCTTCTGAGCGGCGTCATCCAAGGTGTTCGGCGGGCAATAAGACTGGAGTGCGGGCGTCCAAGTTTTCTCAATGAACACCCCGCGATGGACGATTCAGAAGAGACGCGGAAACACCACAAGAAGGGAATGGATCGCGAAATTCAGACGAAGAGTCGATGGGTTTGAGCCCGTTCGCTGCCGTGAGATTTCGGTGAAAGCGTTCGTAAACGCGTCAAAAGGATTGATGATGTGGGCGGCTTAATGGCTAAAATTGAAATAATTATTTATTAAAAATCAATCGCTGCGGGCTCTTTAAATCAACCCAGGCGTAAAATTTCTCCTTATTTTTCAAAAAATTGGCAGAATTATGTAGTATAAAAGCCATGTTGCGAAGAAATGCGGTGAAATTTGCAATTCATCCTCAGATGAACAAAGAAATAAAAATTGGTAACTTTTTATTCAGAATATTTAATTCAATTGATTTCATAGATTTTTATCATAATGGGTTTCGAAACGATGCTGAATACCCAAACTGAACCTTCATTGAATAGCCTCGGAGTCGTCGACGGATCCCTGCATGAAGGTTTCGAACGGCTCACCCGTCTTGCAACATCATTGTTGGACACACCAGTCGCGTTGATTTCGATCGTCGAGTTCGCGAATGATCGGCAATTTTTTGTCAGCGCTCAGGGCTTGCCCGAACCGTGGGTCAGTAAGCGTGAAACACCACTTTCGCATTCTTTCTGTCAGCACGTCAAAACGAGTGCAGCGCCGCTGATCGTTTCTGACGCCCGCGTCGATCCGTTGGTGAAAGATAACCTTGCGGTTACAGAACTCGGGGTGATCGCCTATCTCGGTGTCCCGATTTTTGGCCCAGACGAAGAAGCCGTTGGCGCGTTGTGCGTGATTGATGTTGAGCCACGCGATTGGTCCCAAGAAGAAATCGACCGCCTGACCGATCTCGCCGGAGCAGTGACGGATCAAATGCAGTTGCATATGGCACTGTGGAGTAACGAGCGCGCCAGTCAGGTTGCCTCCCGGTTCGGGCGCATCATTGAGGCTGCCCGCCACGAAGTTTACATGATCGATACTGAAACGCTCAAATTTGTGCATGTTAATCAAGGTGCTTGCAACAACTTGGGTTATCGTCTGGATGAATTGCAGGCAATGACACCTCTGGACATTAAACCTGAATATGATGCGATAAGTTTTGATGCGCTGGTCGCACCTTTACGCGACGGTGACGTCGCTGAACTTCAATTTGATACGATCCATCGGCGCAAGGATGGCAGCGATTATCCGGTGAATATCCGGTTAGAGCGCCACGTTGATAGTCTTGGTGAATTGTTCGTCGCCTTTTGTAAGGACACAACGAAAACTCGGAAACTGGAGGAAGAGCTTCGGGCCATGAATGCCGATTTTCAGGCGTTGTTCGAACACTCTCCAGATGCAGTTGCGTTCGCAGATGCCGAAGCGGTCGTCAATCGTGCCAATCCGGCTTTCCTCAAGATCTACGGAAATACGGCCTCGCAAATTATCGGCAAACGGTGTTGTCATCAGGCACCGGCGGAAGAACTTGCGAAGATGATCGAGAGAGTCGCCTTGTGCACGCCAGCCAACCCCGCCGTGACTTTCCTTGAAGAACGCGAGGTCAATGGCAAACCCGTAAAGTTACTTTGGACGAACGTCGTCCTTTTCGATGGCGAAAACCCAAGGAAAATTATCTATCTCGCGAGAGATGTGACCAAAACGGCGGAGATGGAAAAGGCCAAAGCTGTCGCCGAGGCCGCCGCAGTTCAAGCGCAATCTTCGAACCGAGCAAAGACGGCGTTTCTTGCGAATATGAGCCACGAACTGCGTACCCCGCTTAATGCAATCATCGGGTTCTCTGAAATGACCCAGATGATGCTTGATCCCGATACTCTCCACAAAGAGCGCGAGTATCTCGGTCATGTGTCTGATAGCGGAAAACACCTCGTTTCGCTGATCGATGATATTCTGGACTTGGCGAAAATCGAGGCGGATGGACGTCAACTAGACGAGTCGGAATTCTGTCTGACATCTCTGTTGCAGTCGACACTCAACATGCTGAGTCCGATGGCTGTGGAAAAAAATCTCCGTCTGCGCTTGGGCGGTTGTCCACTGGCCTTAAAGGTCGAGGCAGACGAAAGAGCGATCAAACAAATCGTCCTTAATCTCGCAACGAATGCCCTGCGCTACACTTCAAATCATGGCAATGTCACACTTAACTGTGAGTTAGATCCGGATGGACGGGTGACAATCAGCGTCGTGGACGATGGTGAAGGCATCGCGCCCCATGAATTGGAGAAAATCAAAGAACCCTTCGCGCGATCAAGCAAACAAGAAAAAGCAGCAAGTGCGGGCGTTGGGCTTGGTCTGAGTATTGTAAACGCCTTGGCTGAACTGCACGGAGGACACCTTTCGCTTACAAGCAAAGTTGGTAAAGGAACGCGCGCCAGTGTCGTATTACCGGCATCCCGAACCATCAGTGTTGCAAGCGCGCGGCCTGCGGGAAGTGATGGCGCATCAATGAGCCGTCAAAAAAAGGCCGTTGCTTGACGGCGATTTCGGGCGCACAGCGAAAGTCAGATTCGGTCTAAACTTTTGGTCGTGATGGGTCCCATCGCCGCAGTCGCGTCCGAAATTTCGCGGCTGACAGGTGAATGTCAGATCGCTTTGCCTTGTAACAGTTTGGGCAGTTCACCCGATAAGCCAGCGGCTTGACGCATGAAGAAACGGCGCGCTGGACCCATACGATTGACGAGGTTCAATCCGACGCCGCGCAACGCTCTGACCGGTGTCAGATCATTCGAGAACAAGCGATTGATCGCATCCATGCCGAGGCCCATCGCGGTGTTATCGAACCGCCTCCAGCGCTCATATCGTTTGAGGACGTCGTGGCTGCCAAAATCTTCACCTCGCCGTGCTGCCTCGGCAATGACTTGCGTCAAGGCGGCGGCATCTTTGAAGCCGAGGTTCAGGCCTTGGCCCGCAATCGGGTGAACGCCGTGGGCCGCATCCCCAACAACGGCGAGGCGATGGGCGCTGTACTCATAGGCCAGCGAGAGGCTCAGCGGGTAAGACCAGCGCGGCCCCGTGACTTTTACCTCGCCCAAAAACTGTCCAAAGCGGCGCGCGACTTCTGCTTCGAATCCCGCATCATCAAGTGCCATCGCGGCCTCAGCAAAAGCCGTTTTCTCTGTCCAGACCAGCGAAGAGCGATTTCCCGTCAGTGGCAAAATGGCAAAGGGACCGGAAGGTAGGAAATATTCATGTGCAACGCCGCCATGTGGTTCCTCGTGCTCGACCGTGCACACCACGCCCTTTTGAGGATACTGCCATCCGGTATACCTGATCCCGGCGGCCTTTGCCGTCGGAGAGTCGCGTCCATCACAGGCAATTGCAAGCGTGGCGGTGACGGTTTCGTCTTCCAGCCTGAGCGAAGCGCATGACGTATCCCGGTCCAACCCCGCGACGCGGACGGGGTAGCGGTGCTCGATACTTTCGGTCTCGTCCATTGCCGCGAAGAGGGCGCGGCGGATGTGTCGGTTCTCCACCAAATAGCCAAATGGTTCATCCCCGACTTCGCGGTGATCGAAATGCAAGAACGAGGTTCCTGCGCCTTCGGAGACACGTCCGTCTGTAACGAGAATATCGTGGATGGGCTGAATATCCTCTTCAAGCCGATCCCAGACGCCAAGCGTCCGCAGCATGTTGCGAGAACCAGCGGCAATCGCCGTCGCCCGCCCGTCGAATATGTCATCGCTGCGTGTTTCGCGGGGGCTTGCATCGAAAACTGTGACGCGCAGTCCAATAGAACCCAGCGCCAAAGCCAGCGCCGTTCCGTTTAATCCGCCGCCGATGATGGCAATGTCTGTATCTAAGTTCATAACGGCCATCATAGGCGCGCTGTCTGCTCTGCCCAAGGGTTCAATCGCCGCGCGGCAGAATTTCCTGCGCCCGATGTTCCACGAGAACCTGAATTCAAGACTCTTTGTTAACCTCTCGTTAACTTTAACATTTTGTTGATACTCGCACTGGACGAGCGATTGTTTTACGAGGTAGTCTTCAATGCACGTCTGGCGAAAGATCGGACATTGAGGCAGCAGAAGACATGATAACAAGCAGATTTGCCAATCTGCCTGAATACGCTTTTCCGCGTCTTCGGGCATTGCTCGATCCCCATGCACCGGGGGGCGACGAGATCGCTATGTCGATTGGTGAACCGCAACATGCGCTGCCGCCGCTGTTGGCCGAAACGTTGGCCAAATATGCCCACCTTTATAACAAGTATCCGCCGATTAACGGGACGCCGGGATGGCGGGACGCCGTTGGGTCGTGGCTGATCCGTCGCTATGACCTGCCCGCCGATGAATTCGATCCAGATGCTCAGGTTTTGCCGTTGAATGGATCGCGAGAAGGGCTGTTTAGCGCGGCGCTCGCGCTGGCAGAGGGCGAAAAGAACGGACAGCGCGCGGCATTTTTGCTGCCCAATCCGTTCTATCAAGCCTATGCCGCCGCCGCGTTGGCCATCGGAGCAGAGCCGATTTTCGTTCCAGCGACAGAGGAAAATGGCTGGCTGCCCGATTTCACTGCCCTACCAAAAGATATTCTAGAGCGCACAACTTTTGCCTATTTTTGCTCGCCGACCAATCCGCAAGGGGCGGTGGCGAGCGAGGCGATGCTGGGACGGCTCGTATCTCTCGCAGAGCAATATGGGTTCATTATTGCGTTCGATGAGCCGTATTCGGAAATCTACCGTGATGCGCCGCCGCCAGGTGGATTGGCCGCCGCGCAAACAGTCGGGGCTGATCCGGATCGCGTTTTGGTCTTCAATACCCTGTCGAAACGCTCGAATGCCGCCGGATTGCGCTCGGCTTTTGTCGCGGGCGGTCGAAACAGCATCGCCGCCATGAAACGACTAAGGGACTATTCCGGGTCTCCGAATCCGCTCCCGGCGTTGCATGCTGCCGAAGCGCTGTGGCGGGATGAGACGCATGTCGTCGAGAACCGCACGCTCTATCAGGAAAAATTCGCGTTGGTCGATGAGATTTTGAACGGCTTGCCGGGATATATTGCGCCGGAAGCCGGTTTCTTTTTGTGGCTTGATGTTGGTGATGACGAGGCGGGAGTCATCAAGCTGTGGAAAGACTCAGGCGTGAAATGCCTGCCGGGGAGTTACCTGAGCCGGGGCGATCCGCGCTTTGACAATGGGGCAAACGCCGGCTCGCGGTTCATGCGTGCGGCGCTGGTTGAAAGCGCTGATGTGATCAAACCGGGACTGGAGGCCATCGCGCGCTTCCTTAAAGAAAATGCAGGAATGACGACGTGACAACGACGACTGAAACGCCTGAAGACGACAATCCCTCTCGCATCCTGACGGCGCTGATGGGCGCGCGCCCAGTGGCCGTGGGTCTTGCGACGCTGTCATTCGTCTTTGCGGCCTCGCTTTTCAGTCATTCACCTCGGGATGCCAACTTTTGGAATGCAACCAGTGATGCGACGAGCAACTGGCTTGGGGCTTTTGGAGCGAATCTCTCATGTGCGCTGTTCTATGCGCTGGGGAATGCCGCGTTCTTGATCCCGGTCGCGCTAGGGGTGTGGAGTTGGCGTTTGTGGACTGGCCATGTGATCCGGCGAGTCGTGTCTCCGCTACGGTTGGGTCTGGCGAGTGTGCTGGGCTTGCTGGCCGCGTCTGCTTTTCTGTCCGCTATTCCCGGAAAGATGTTCGTTGGAACGGGTTTTGGCGGTTTTATCGGTGATCGGTTGATCTTGCCATTTGCACGGATTTTTGACCGTCTTGGCTTTGATGCGCCGTATCAAATCCCCGGTCTTTTGATGGCGATTGGCGCGTTGATTGGTCTTGGTGTGGCCAGCGGAATGACGAAAGGCGAGGCCCGGTTGCTCGGTCGTCAAAGCGCGCAGAAAATGCAGCGCACGGTATCGCGCGAACGTCGACGTAAGTTGGCGGATGGCATCATGAGCCGCACACGCGATCTAAGCCAACGCCTGAACAATCGCACAATCGTTCCTGAACGCCCGATAAGTTTACGTGGTGACACAGATATTGCAGCGGAGCGCGCCGACAGTCTGCGCGGAACGCCAGAACCGAAAAAGAAAAAACGGACGCGGAAGACGAAGTCTGAACAAACCTCCATCCCAGTAAAAACGGCCAAGCGGGCCGCTGCCGCGACGCAATTCTCGCCTGATCTCAACCTCTTGTCAGCCCCCAAGCGACCTGAGCGTCCGATGAGCGACGCAGAGCTTCAGGATGAAAGTGTACGCTTGCTGCAAGTCCTCAACGACTTTGGCGTGAAAGGCGAGATGAAGGGGGTGAGTCAAGGTCCAGTCATTACCTTGCATGAGTTTGAACCGGCCCCCGGCGTCAAAGTGTCTCGCGTGGTGAGTTTGGCAGAAGACATCGCGCTGAACCTTGGCGCTCAAGCGGTACGGGTGGCGCCTGTGAAAGAGCGCTCGGTCATTGGCATCGAATTGCCGAATGCGCGCCGCGAGGTAATTTTCCTCAAAGAGATTATGGAGCCTTTGCTCAATCACCCGGACCCGCTGCCGGTTGCGCTGGGTAAAGCGATTGATGGATCGATCCGCATTGCTAGCCTTGCGAAAATGCCGCACCTGTTGGTTGCTGGTACGACTGGTTCGGGCAAGTCGGTTGGAATCAATGCGATGATTTTATCGTTGCTCTATCGCCACCCGCCGTCTGAGTGTCGGATGATCATGATTGATCCCAAGATGCTGGAACTCAGCGTCTACGATGGAATTCCTCATCTGCTGTCCCCCGTGGTGACCGACCCAAAAAAAGCGGTCATGGCGCTTAAATGGGTCGTGCGTGAGATGGAAGATCGCTATCGCAAGATGGCTGATATGAACGTGCGGAACCTCGCCGGATATAATGCGAGGATGGAAGAGGCAATTGCCGAAGGCCGGACGTTGCAACGCAACGGTATGGATGAGGTCGGCAACCCTACGATCGTGGAATACGAACCCGAAAAGCTGCCCTTTATTGTCGTTATCGTCGATGAGATGGCCGATCTGATGATGACCGCAGGCAAAGAAGTCGAGGCGTGTATCATGCGTCTGGCACAGATGGCGCGGGCTTCAGGAATTCACATCGTCATGGCGACGCAGCGGCCTTCGACTGACATCATTACGGGCGCGATCAAGGCAAACTTTCCCACGCGCATGTCCTTCCAAGTGACATCCGCCATCGACAGCCGCACGATCCTGAACGAGATGGGTGCAGAGCAATTGCTCGGCATGGGCGATATGCTGTTTCAGCCAGGGGGCAAGCGCTCGATGCGCGTCCACGGGCCGTTTGTGTCCGACGAAGAAGTCCGTTCGGTTGCTGACGAGCTGCGGGCGATGGGCGGGGATGTCGAAGATCAAGTCGAATTCGAAGAACTCGAGGGTGGGCGCTCGGATATTGACGAAATTCTCGGTTTGGCTCCATCCGGCGGCGGTAACAGCGAAGATGCACTGTATGATCAGGCGGTCGCGATTGTGGCGAAAGATCAACGCGCGACAATCAGTTACATCCAACGCCGTCTGCAAATCGGCTACAACAAGGCCGCTCGCTTGGTGGAGCAAATGGAAGAAAATGGCGTCGTGACGCCCGCCAACAATGCTGGAAAGCGTGAAATTTTGATTGGAGAGCGTTAACAGATCACGATCTGTAGATCGGGTCCAATCTGCACCTGTTTCCGCCCCAATCGGGTATTAGATGTAGGTCCGTTCACGCTTGATGCGATACCGTGTACACTGTCACGGGTTGGTTTGATCGACGGAATATGCCGTGTAGATCGTTTTAGGTGTGATTGCGTCGAGTGAGGGTGCCGAGATCTTGGGTGCTCGAGCAAAGGATAAGAAGTTATGGACCGCCGTTCTTTTATTGCCGCAGCATCGGCATTTGTGACTGTGCCGAGTCTGGCAGCGTCACAGAGCTATGACCCCGCTGTTGTCGACGCTCTTAGCCGTTACCTAAACACGATTACAACGATGCAAGGCGGTTTTACGCAGCAATCCCCGGATGGGCGCATTGCTGAAGGCGAATTTTACATGCGCCGCCCCGGTCGTCTTCGGTTCGAGTATTTCGACCCCTTTCCGACAGTTGTTGTTGCCGACGGAACATGGGCTGGCGTGATTAATCGTCAGGCTAAGACACTGAATCAGGTGCCCTTGTCGCGCACTCCTCTCTACCTCTTGCTCGATGCAAATATTGATCTGTCCGCCAGTGGTTCGATCCAATCGGTCGAACGCTCTGAAGGCGTCGTGAAAGCCAATGCAATTGACCCCAGCAATCCGGGACAGGGAACCATCTCGATGGTCTTTTCGACCACGCCGGTTCAGTTGTTGAAATGGGTGATTACGGATGCACAGGGTCGATCGAGCGTGATCTCGCTGCGGAACGTGAAGCGGGGCATGTATATCGACCCGCGTAAGTTCGTTATCGAAGATCCCAGCGGCGACTCTGAATTTCGATTTGGCGAGCGTGACCGCTAATCCGCAAAAATCAAGGGCGTGCCGGACGCGCCCGCATTTTCAGAGCGAAAGAGTTGCGACGACCGGAGCGTGGTCCGATGGTTTTTCCCACCCGCGCGCTGATTTTAGCGTCCCGCACCCTCTAAGAGCATCAGTTAAATCCGGCGTTGCCCAAATGTGGTCGAGGCGGCGGCCCTTGTTCGCTTTTTCCCAATCCTTCGCGCGATAGCTCCACCAAGAGTAAAGCTTTTCATCCGCCGGAGTGAAGTGGCGAGCCACATCAACCCAAGCACGAGAGGCTTGCGCCGCCAGCAGCTTTTCGACCTCAATGGGTGTATGGCTGACGATCTTGAGCAGTTGTTTATGTGACCAAACGTCGTGCTCTAGCGGTGCGATGTTCAGATCACCAACGAGGATTGATGGTCCCTTCGGGGCCTTGCCCTTTTTGCCGAACCACGCCGTCATCTCATCGACAAAATCGAGTTTATGCCCGAACTTTGGATTGGCGTCGCGGTCAGGGACATCTCCACCAGCGGGGACGTAGAAATTGTGAACTGTGATGCCGCTGACTTTCGCCGACAGGTGCCGACAATCGCCCATGCTGCAAAAGTCGTGATGCGCGATGTTGTCGAGGGGATGCTTAGACAAGATTGCAAGACCGTTGTAGCCTTTTTCACCCCGGATCGCGCGATGCTTATATCCCAGCTCGTCAAAGCCATCATGGGGAAACTTGTCATCCGGGCATTTGGTCTCTTGCAGACAAAGCACGTCCGGTTCTTGTTCCTTCAGAAGCTTGAGCACGATCGGTTCGCGCAGGCGGACAGAGTTGATGTTCCAAGTGGCGATTTTCACGGGTCAACCCTCCGGCTCTGGCATCGGCATGTCAAAGATGGAGCGACCACCGTCGGCGACAATGACCTGTCCGGTAATGAAGCTGGCCTGATCCGAGGCGAGAAAGACGGCGGCGTCGGCTATCTCGCTGGGATCGCCAAGCCGCTGCATTGGGGTGCGCTCAACCACGGCCTTTCGGGCATTAGGGTCACTCAGGCCCGAAAACCGACCTGAAATGCCACCCGGTGCAATTCCGTTCACGCGGATACCGTCCTCGGCAAAGGCAACCGCAAAGCTGCGGGTGAGTTGGTCCAAAGCTGCCATTGAAATGCCAAGTGCGAAACGATTGGGAATGACTGAATAGCTGTTGAGCGCCGAAACATTGACGATGGCGCAATTTGCGCGCTTCTGATCATGCTCTTTAGCGCGCTGAACCATATGTTTGGCGACCATTTGTGTCAGAAGGAACGACGATTTCACATTCACATCGAGGGCGCGTTGAAACTCAGATTCTTCGAGTTCCAGCGCTTCGCCCGCCGCGACAACTGATGCGGTGTGGACTAGAATGTCGACATCATCGAAGGCATCGACCGCCGCCGCCATCAGGTTGTTCAGGTCAAGGCGTTTGGTGGGGTCGCAGCGAAAATTAATCGCGCGCTCTTTGGCTTCATCAAGCGCCAATGCTTCTTTTTGGATGAGTTCCTCATCGGCATCTGCGAGAACAACATTTGCCCCGGCTTCGAAAAAACGGCGCGCAATCGCCAGCCCGACCCCGCGCGATGCGCCGGTAATAATCGCTGACTTACCTTCCAACTGTCCAACCATGCCGTCCTCTGTCTGGCCATCGGAACGACGATGTAGAGCATTTTATCGGTACAGCGCAGCGAAAAGTTTTCCCGTAACGGCAAATGGCACGGAATTCGTACAGATGAGGGCAGAGTAAGTCTTGCTGTTGAGGTTCTATGCGTCCTGAAAACGCTCACGATGCCAAAGGGCTAGATGAGCATTCTCGGTCTCCTGTTGAGGATCGGGAGGGCGATACATCTGTGGATATTAATGATACTCCATCGGAGGAAGCCGTGCTGATAGTTGCTGACGAATGCGTGAATCCTGCTGAATACCGCGGAATCCTCTCGCCCGAATTACGGACACGTCTTGATGCGATGACCCGAGATTATGCGCGGATTCTGACCCGCATTGACAGGATGGTTGATCGGAGCGCACCAGATGACGCAAACGTCAGTAAAGCCCGGCGAGACAGAGCCAATTAGGCTCGCGAGCGGCGTGGGCTGGTACGGATTTTAACAGCTATAATCTCATATTAGTTCGCATTTTGCGAAATGTTCTCAATTTGCTAATCTCTGCATGAAGACCAACGTGAGCCATTCGCCAAACTTCCGACCAACTTCCGGCAATCGACCAGTTTCGACAAACCCAAACTCTCTGTGCAACGCGATGCTGGCGTTGTTGCGGCTTTCGATCGCGCCAATCATGACGTGGATGTCGGCGGCATCCGCATGATCAAGTAACTGACGCATGAGTTGCCGCCCGATACCCGTTCGTTGATCGTCCGGATTGACGTGGATGGAGTGTTCCATCGTATGCCCGTATCCCTCGCCCGCGCGAAAGGGGCCGTAGCTTGCCCAACCGATAACGGAATGCTCCCGTTCCGCGACAAGGGTGGCGTGATCACAGGATCGGCGCGTCTGGATGAGGGCGTCGATCTCTTGCACCTGGCGTTCTTCATATCGCCAAATCGCGAGGCCGGTGCGGATCTCGCGATTTAGAATTTCTGTAATTGCGGGGGCGTCGGAGATTTCTGCGGTTCGGATGTGAAACTCTGACATGGCGCCATCTCGCAACAAATTGCCCCCTGTTGCCCTCGCTTAGCCTTCACAGCGTGTGGTGGCAATGAGAGGGACCGCGGAAATTGACGGTTTGCAGCGGAGTGAACGCCACTGCGACGCTGTCTACGAAAAACGCCCCCAAAAGCATAGGGGGCGTTTAATCGGTGCTCAGCTTGAACAGACCAACGTGCTTTCAGTCGGCGTTCTGCTTTTCAAAGGGCGATAGCCCTTCGGTTAATTCGCTTCGGATTCTAGATATGCGATGACGTTTTCAATGTCTTCGGGTTTTCTGAGACCTCCGAAAGACATCTTCGTGCCTTTAATGAATTCACGTGGTTTGGTCAGAAACTTGGCGAGGTTCTCCGCCGTCCAAGTAATATCAGATTCTTGGAATGCCTTGGAGTAGCTGAAGCCGTCGACTGCAGATATCTTGCGACCAATAACGCCTTGAAGGGTGGGGCCAACTTTGTTTTTGGCGCTGTCAGCGACGTGGCAAGCTTTGCATTTCCGGAAAACTTTTTTGCCTTTTTTCGCATCGCCGGTTACTGCTGCAACGGATATTCCCGTCGACATGCCGTCCGCCGCTTTTTTCTCGCCGCTTGCTTCGAAGACGAGACGCAGTGTGACGGGAGAAACGCGGGTGATGCCGGGCAGTTTGGCGACTTTCATCAGTGCTGAGATTCCGTCGTCAATACCGGCTTCTTTCGTTGAGAGCATGATCATCTCATCTGTCGTCGCCATCATCTTTTTATCGGATAGCCGCGCGACGAAGAGGGCTGTTTCAATTTCGACGTCGTTTCCATTCAGCGAGAGGGTGCCTTCAACGTCGACCGTGGTTGTGTCGCCGGGCTTGAGTTTATTAAGCGCGTCTGTGTCGATTTGGGCGGTTAGCATTGCCTTTGGCGACGCGTTTAAAACCAATTTTTGCATCCGCTCGTTGCGGATATCGATCCACGTCTCCACTGACGCCACGTCAATCTCAACGCTGACTTTGCCTGAGTCGTCGACCGAACCCGAAATGGACTTAAAGTGGTGAACTTCGCCGACCGTGTCTTTCTTGATCGAGCCAAAGGCGACCTTGGATGCTTCGCCGTCAAGGGTCCAGCTTTCCGCAAAGGCCGGTGCGGTAAACGCCAGTGCCAACCCTGTCATAGCTGCAAGAGACTTCTTCATGTTTCACTCCAATTCGCGCAATATTTCGACGTAACATGGGATATACACGCCAGAAGGCGAGTTTATTCAGATCAAATTTTCTGAATCTGAAACCGAGCTGCCCGATTGATTGGCCAGCCTGGCAGTTTCTGCTCAAGTCGTAGCGGGAAGTCGCAGGGCTTTACCAAAATTGGCGGAGCACTGGTCGCGCTCTCTGGAAATTTCGACACGCGGTGTGTCGGAATCGAATTTTCCAATCGTTGCGGACACCCATCCGTCACGTTACGCGCGGTGCGGGGCGAGGTCTGCCTCTGCCAGATCCAGACCCTTGGCGAGAGCATCGAACATTTCGTTGATGTCGTCTTCGCTGACGATCAGCGGTGGACAAAAGGCGACACCGTCTCCGGGTAGTGGACGTCCGAACGTGCCGTTCTCCATTGTGCGTTGGTATACGGTTGGGGCCGCCTTGGCTTCGGGAGCGAATTGCTCGCGGGTTTCCTTATTCGCCACGATTTCAACGGCGCCGACCAGTCCCGTGCAGCGCGCTTGCCCGACCAGCGGGTGATCAGCGAGAGCGTCGTAACGTTGCTTGAACAAAGGCGCGACCGATTGGACATGGCTGAGAATATCGCGTTCTTCGTAGATTTTGAGCGTTTCGAGTGCGACCGCAGAACAGACGGGATGGCCGCCATAGGTCATGCCGATGCCGAAGACGCCGTTCTTCGGGCTGTTCTCGGCGATCACTTCGTAGACCTTTTCGCTGATCAGCGTCGCACCGATGGGTAGATATGCGGAGGAGAGTTGTTTCGCGACCGTCATAATGTCAGGTTGCACACCGCCGACAGTTTCCGACCCCCAGAACTGCCCGGTACGGCAGAAGCCGTTGATGACTTCATCGCAGACCAGCAATACATCGTATTTCCGGCAGATTTTTTCGATTGTCGGCCAATACCCCTTGGGCGGGATCAAAACGCCGCCTGCACCCATGATCGGTTCGCCGATAAAGGCGGCAATGGTTTCTGGGCCCTCGGCAATGATTAGGCTTTCGACCTCTTCGGCAAGGCGTGTGCCGAACTCTTCTTCGGTCTCGTCGGTGTGACCATAGCGATAGAAATGGGGGCAGGAGACCTTGAGAAAACGGTCATTGACCGGCAGATCGAAATCATTTTGCTTGTAGGGCAGTGCCGTCAGACTGCCTGCCGCCGCCGTGACACCGTGATACGCACGGTCGCGGCCAATGATCTTCTTCTTCTCTTTGCGGCCCAGCGCGTTGTTGTAGTACCAAATGATCTGGATTGCGGCGTCGATGGCCTCTGAACCAGAATTCACGAAGAACGCACGGGTGATTGAATCTGGCGCGCGTTCGGTGAGGCGCTCGGCCAGCTCAATCGCGGGTTGATGCGAGCGGTGGGCGAAGATATGCGTATAGGTCAGCGCGTCAAATTGCTTCATTGCGGCCTTTTTCAGGCGATCCTCGCTGTGGCCCAGCGCTGAACACCACAGGCCCGCCATGCCGTCAATAAACCCGCGCCCCTCGTCGTCAAACAGGCGAACGCCTTCAGCGCGCGTGATAATGTGTGGACCTTTTTCCTCGTGGGCCATCATGTCGGTGTAGTGGTGCACCGTGGTTTTCTTATTGATCGCAGAGAGTGAGTTTGGAATCTGGATGTTCATGGCGCAGCCTCCGTTTGCAAGCAAACCGTTGCGCGGATTGTAGCAGTTTGCAAGGAAAGCGTTTGCAGGTTTTTATCGGATGATTTGGTGTAGATGTGCCAGAACGGGCGAACCATTGTCTTCTTCATGGGGAAGGTGACCACAGGTCGGCAGGCTGATGGTTTCCACCTGCGCCAATCTCTTGGCCCAACGGGTTGACGTTTGCTGCGCGACGGCGCGGTCGCGGCCCCCGACAATCAAGAGGCTCTCAGCACGAATTTCGGCAGCGCGAGTAAGCAATGTATCGAGATTCCAGCGAGCCATCATCTCAATGGTTGCATTGACGTGGCCGCTATCTGCAACGAGGCGGCGATAATACGCGATGCCTGCGGCGTCGATTTCGCTGCCGGTGGCTTCGATCAGGCGCCGCACGGCGCTCTCGGAAGACATGGTGA
The DNA here is from genome assembly GCA_964549375.1 of uncultured Neomegalonema sp. GTDB lineage: Bacteria > Pseudomonadota > Alphaproteobacteria > Rhodobacterales > Rhodobacteraceae > JAHDDY01. The sequence goes on along the minus strand of CAZJWF010000001.1, from coordinate 48,386 downwards.
GGGCGACGAGATTGGCGCCAATGGCACCGACGGTCATCAGCTTGGCCGAGAAGGGCAAGACAGCGCCAGCGAGACCGGAAAAGGGTTCCATTGCACCATTGATCGAGACGACGCGGCGCGGAGTTTGCGGCAGATCAAGCGCGAGTTGATAAGCAATCGCGGCCCCCGCTGAATGACCGATGATGATGGCAGGATCGCATGCCAAATTAGCGAGCAATGCAGCGATATCTTTGCTCATTTCCTTGAGGCCGCACTGATCGGTATCGGAGGTGAAAGTAAAACCTTGGCCGGGCAGGTCGAGGGCGAGGACATGCTGGGTCTTGGCGAGTGGTTTGAAGATGTGCCGCCACGTATGGGTTGCCGCGCCAGTGCCGTGCAGGAGTAGGATCGTGGGTTGTGCAGTGTCTCCCGCTTCTTGAAGATGCCATCGAAGTTTGCCGAGAGCGTGGAAGCGGCTGTGCTCACGATTTGGCCAGTCTCTCCCATCACGGTCCCAGATCATCGGCGACCACACCTTTTTTCTCGCATGGAAGGGGAGTGCTCGCTTTGAGTTACTGTCGTCACCGCAGAACCTCTGACACCGCACCGGCCATACGTCTGGCATCCGCACGGGGCATCGGGACGTAGCGTGCAGTGAGCGCTTTTGAAAGGTCTTGCGCCAGCGGTTGCTGTCGCCGTGCCGTATCGATCAGAATGATCGGTGCGCTCTGAATACGCAGCGCTTTTGCCATCGCTAGTGCGTCCTCTCCTGCTTTGCTGCGTCCCGGCTGACCGTCGAGCGCAATGTTTGCGACGCCATCGGTCAGAATGACAAGGGTCGGAGCCATGCCCTTACGGATCGCGTGGTCGAGAGTTTCGTGTGCCGCGCGCAGTCCTGCCGCGAGAGGAGTTCCGCCGCCACCGGGCAGGGCAGCGAGGCGGCGTTTGGTTTGAACAATCGAGCGGGTGGGGGGGAGCAGTACGTCGGCTCCTTCGCCTCGAAACGCAATCAATGCGACGTGGTCGCGGCGGGAATAGGCCTCGGCGAGCAGAATCTCAATCGCGCCTTTGGCTTCGGCGAGGCGAGCCAATGCGGTAGAGCCAGAGGCATCGACGGCAAAGACGATGGCGCGGTCACTGACATCTTGGGTGCGGCGTGTGTGAATGTCGCCGGGTTCGATAAGAATAGCGCGGGGATCTCTTGGGCGTGCCTTGCGCCGGAGCGGTTGCCACGGAGCGGCGGCACGCAGGGTGGCGAGCAGATCGATGCGCGCCGCCGACGATGCTCTGGCTTTGCGGGAAGGAAGACGACGCCCTCTGCGGTTGCCGCTGCGTTTCGCGCCGCTTTTCGATCCGCCTGAAGGGGTTGCCCCGCGTAGGTCCATTGCTGCGAGCGAGGTGAGCAAGTCTTTGGGCAGTAGCGCTTTTGCGGCCTTCAGCATCAGGTCTTCTTCGGTTTGGGACTGCTGGTTAGAATTTGGATCACCGTCGACAGAGTCTGTGGGCGGATCGGCTTTTGCCTCGTCTTGCAAATCGTCTTCCGCAGGCGGCAGGGTCAACATCCGCGGCACGAGGCAGAGGCGAATGGCCCATTGGATAGCCTCTTGGGTGTTGTTGCTTACGGCGGTTAGTGCACGTGCGGTCCGCAAAGCGTGCAGCGGCGCACGGATGCTGTGAATGCCCATTCGCGCGGCAAGAACGGTCAGGTGTTGAATGGTTTCCGGCGGAAGGTTCGCTTTCGCGTTGGTCGCGCGTTGGTCGGGCAGGGTAATTTCCGGGCATTCTCGAATAGAAAGCGCATCAAAATCGAGATGGATGGCAAGACGATCTTGCAAGGCGGCGGGGACGCGCTCGTCGTCCGCGCCTTCATCTAGTGCCACGAGGGCAAGTGTACCGGCATCAAGTGCTATGCCAAGACGTCCAGCCAGTTCTGCGGGAATGCGTTCGGCCATCGGGGTAATGAAAGTGCCGCCTTTGATCAGCAAGCCCTCCGTCATGATGGTGGATTGTGCGGCGAGAGTCGCGGTGATATCGAGACCGCCGTAAAGCTGTTCGTCGTCGGCGATGGCTGAGAGTTTACGCGTCGGCGTAGCGGCGGTGAGTGCCGCGAGAAAGCGATCTCTGACAGGGCTGGAACGAGCGCGCAGCCAGATGCCGCCGAGGGTGTTGGGATCAAGGGAAAAGGCGACGATGGCTTGGATCGCGTGCTCCCACGGAGTTGGTGGAGTGCTCACGATCAGTCCCCCATCGGAAGCATTGGCGTGCTTTCAGAAAAGATACCTGAAAGCGGGTCATGCTCGGATTTGAGTTTCGATGATTGATTACCCTGACAGACGTCGTTCTGAGGTTTGGTGCTCATCCCGAAAACACATCGGCAATGACCCGCTCGACCCTTGCCGTAGACCCGGCATCATCCAGCGGGTCGCGGCGCAAGCGGTGGCGCAAGGCGCAGGGTGCAACGATAAGAATGTCGTCTTGGGTGATCTTTGTGTGCCCCTCAAAGGCAGCATGGGCGCGGGCGGCGCGCAGCAGCGTTAACTCGCCGCGCAGGCCATCCGAGCCAAGAGCGATACAAAGGCGCGCACAATCCTTGAGGATGTCGTCAGGCGTTTTGACCTTGGCCACGCGCTTCCGACCTGCAATCATTTTGTCGCGCAAGGCGTCGTCTTCGGCTTGCCACTCGGCGACATACGCGCCGGGATCGCGATCATAGGCATCGCGGCGTTTGATAACTTCGATCCTCTCGTCCAGATCGGTGGGCGAGGCCACATCAACCGACAGTCCAAATCGGTCTAGCAGTTGCGGGCGCAACTCTCCCTCTTCGGGGTTGCCGGATCCGACCAAAACAAACTTGGCGTCGTGGCGAATGGACAATCCGTCACGCTCAACAAGGTTCTCGCCTGATTGTGCGACGTCGAGCAGCAGATCGACGAGGTGATCCTCCAGCAAGTTCGCCTCATCGATATAAAGATAGCCGCGATTGGCACGCGCAAGCAGTCCCGGCTCGAAAACTTTTTTTCCTTCTGTCAACGCGCGCTCGATATCCAATGCTCCGACGACGCGGTCTTCGGTGGCACCAAGCGGCAAGTCGATGACGGGTGTTGGTACGTTCGCGGTTTTCGTCTTGGGCGGAGTTTTCGATCGCCCTGATTTGGTCGGTGGTTTTTGCATACAGTGCGGGCACTGATCGGGGATTTCGCCTGTGCAGTTATAGGGACAACCCTCGGCAACCTTGATGGTGGGCAACAGCGCTGCGAGCGCTCGAACGGCAGTTGATTTTCCCGTACCTCGATCGCCAAATACCAGTACGCCGCCAATGCTGGGGTCGATGGCGGTTAGGATCAGAGCGCGTTTCATCTCGTCTTGTCCGACGATCGCCGAGAAGGGGAAAGTGTGTTTCATGCAGCGTCTTGCTCCAAAACCGTGAGAGAGCGGCGGCCCTCCCACGTTCCGATTTCTTCTAATATTTGAAAGCGTGCGTAGAGTTCTTCAGCGAACCAATCTCCCGCGCGCACGTCTTTGATGGCATTGGCATGTGGGCCGTTGTGACGGGCAAAATTCGCCATCGCGCGCTCGTTCGGCCAAATTGAGAAGGTGATCTGGTGCAGCCAGGGCACCTCGCCCATGCCAATCTTGAAACAGACATTCGGGTCGCGGCCAATCATGGCGCTGATGTCCGGTACATGTCGCCAGAACTTAAGCAAGGTGGATGGTTTGATCGTCGCGCGGGTCAACGCTGCGATGGGACCATGACCCGGCGTGCCGGTGGTTTCAAAAGGTTGGTTGCGGCTCCAATGCCCCCGCGAGGAAGTAGCGCGTAAGAATAGCGTGTAGGACTCGGCTGCGTGACGACGATAGCGGGTGAAGATGCTTTCGGTTTCGATAGCGCGACGGGCGGTCGCGATGTCTGGCCATGTCGCAAGCAATGTGTAGACGCCCCAATTTGGGCGGGGGCTAAAACCTTCCCCAGTTCCACTTCCGCAGAGTTTATAGAACTGCATTCCTTTGATTTTACGGAGCGACAGACGCGCAAACCCCATCTGCGTGAATGCCCATAGGCGTTCCCGGCGGTTGGTGAACCGAAAGAGGCTGAGACTGATCGTCTGAATCGCTAAAGCTCCTTTTGTGTCCAATAAAATTGACACTCATTGCCCCTTTATGGAAGTCTAAATTCACCGCGACCAACGCGGCTTGGCTCTAGGAGGGGTGATGTGATGCTGAAAACCACGGAGCCTTATACCGAAAATCCGAGTTTAGATAATTTAAATCAATTAGTTAATGGCGTAGATGACCGCAGGCCGCGTGCCGTGGTTATTGGTGCGGGACTGGGTGGTTTGGCCTCGGCAATGCGGCTCGGCGCAAAAGGTTATCGGGTTGAAGTGATTGATCGACTGGACAGTGTTGGAGGTCGGGGGACGGCCATCACGATGGACGGGCACCGATTTGATCTCGGCCCGACCATCGTTACCGTACCGGATTGCTTTCGGGAATTGTGGACGGCGACAGGGCATTGCTTCGACGATGATGTCGATTTGCGCCCACTTGATCCATTCTACACGATCCGATTTCCCGACGGTTCGCATTTTTCCGCCCGCGCGGTGCATGAGGATATGCGGGCGGAGGTAAAGCGCTTATCGCCCGACGACTTGCCCGGATATGATCGCATCGTGAAAGATGCGGAGGCGCGCTATACGTTCGGGTTTGAGAACTTGGGCCGTCGCCCGATGAACGAACTGTGGGAATTAATCAAAGTTCTGCCAATCTTTGCTTGGTATCGCGCGGATCGTTCTGTCTATGCCCATGCCGCAAAACGCTTTAAGGATGAGCGATTGCGGATGGCGCTGAGTTTTCATCCGCTGTTCATTGGCGGCGATCCGTTCCACGTCACCTCAATGTACACGCTCGTTTCGCACCTGGAGAAAGAGTTTGGCGTTCACTATGCGATGGGCGGGGTCAGTGCGATTGCCGAGGCAATGGCCAAGGTTGTTCGCAAACAGGGTGGGCGCGTGCGCCTCAACGAAGAGGTTGATGAAATCGTCGTCGAGGGCGGTGTCGCCAAGGGCGTAAAACTGAAATCGGGTCACAGCCTTTCTGCACCGGTCGTCGTTTCGAATGCGGATGCTGGGCATACTTATGACCATCTAATGCGAAACAGTCCAAAACGTCGGTGGACACCGAAAAAACTGGCGGGGCGGCGTTGGTCTATGGGGCTGTTTATCTGGTACTTCGGCACCAAAGACACGCGCGATAAATGGTCAGATGTTGGCCACCACACGATCCTGTCGGGGCCGCGTTATAAGGGGCTGGTGCGGGACATCTTCATCAAGGGCAAATTATGCGATGACATGAGCCTTTATGTTCATCGCCCGAGCGTGACCGATCCGAGCTGCGCGCCGGAAGGGGACGATACGTTCTATGCGCTGTCGCCTGTGCCTCATCTGGGCTTCGATGACGCGGTGGATTGGCAGGCGGAGGCCGAACCCTATCGTCAGAAAGTGCAGGCGTTTCTTGAAGATAAAATGTTGCCGGGGTTGGGTGAGCATGTGTCCGCCAGCTATATCATGACGCCGCTGGACTTTCAGGATCGGTACCTTAGCCCATATGGATCAGGCTTTTCGATCGAACCGCGCATCCTGCAAAGCGCGTGGTTTCGACCTCATAATGTCTCTGAAGAGGCGAGTGGGCTGTATCTTGCTGGGGCGGGAACTCATCCCGGTGCGGGCTTGCCGGGGGTCGTTTCTTCGGCGGAGGTTCTGGCAAAGCTCGTGCCCGATGCGGAGCGGGTTGGCGTATGATAGACCCTCATGATCTGGCGGAATGTCGCCGCGCAATTGAGCATGGCTCGCGGTCATTTTATGCGGCCTCGAAATTGTTGCCACGCAATGTCGCGGACCCTGCGATGGCGCTTTATGCCTTTTGCCGTTTGGCCGATGACGCGGTTGACCTAAGCGATGCGAAGGCGGCCGCGGTGCTGTCGCTGCGGGATCGGCTTGATCTGGCGTATAAAGGTACGCCGCGAGATGCCCCAGCGGATCGGGCCTTCACGGCGATGATCCATGATTTCGATATGCCGCGTGAATACCCAGAGGCTTTGTTGGAAGGCTTGGCATGGGACGCGACGGATCGGCGCTATGCCAGTTTGTCTGAGCTGCGAGATTATTCGGCGCGGGTTGCCTCTGCGGTTGGGGCAATGATGTGTGTGTTGATGGGGGTGCGTGAGGCGGATGCGCTGGCGCGGGCTTGTGATCTTGGCGTTGCGATGCAGTTGACGAATATTGCGCGGGATGTGGGCGAAGATGCGCGCGAACGGCGGCTCTACTTGCCTTTGGACTGGATGGCGGAGTTGGGCGTTGAGCCTGAGGCGTTTCTCGCCAATCCAGAGGTTACACCGGAAATCTGCGAAATGACGCGGCGGTTGCTGGTCGAGGCGCGGCGGCTTTATATCCGCTCGGAAGCCGGAATTTCGCGCCTGCCCTTCCGCTCGCGCCCCGGCATTTATGGCGCGCGGTTCATCTATGCGGGGATCGGCGATAAGGTGCGGCAAGCGAGGTATGACTCGATCAGTCAACGTGCCCGCACATCAGGTCGAGAGAAAATTGGATTGCTGGGGCTGTCGCTGTTGCGGACTTTTGGAAGTGCGGTGCTGCCGCAATCCTCCGTGCTCCATGCGCGGCCTTTGCCAGAGGTCGCCTTTCTGGTGGAGGCTGGAGCGTCGAAACAGGGCGTCGCATCGGATGGATGGGGCGAGGGACGTGGTGGCGCGGTGGTCGCTATCCTTGCGCAGCTTGAACAGCGGGATCGTGCGCAGGCCTCATAGCATTAAGCTGGGAACGTCCATTTCGACCGTCTTGGTACCCGCACCGCCAGCATCGGTTTTAGCAGCGGAGATGCAAAGCGGTTGAGGTCAAGGGCTTCATGGACGCCCGTGGTGTCTTCGCCGTGAATACCGGTTCGTACAACAGAGCGGGTGTAGAATGGCGCGTCGAGCATAGCTTTGACTTGTCGTGGGTCGCTACCCTCATCGCTGCGCGTTTCCCTCCGTACTGTCCAAAGAGAGCGCGAGAGGCGCTGTTTCGGTGGCGCGATCATCGGCGCGACATCGCCATTTTCTGCGAACTTCAAGGCGACCGAGAGCGATGATCCGTCACGCCGTTCAGCATCGTAGAACGCGGCGGAACCGCTCTCTACCGGCATCCGGCTCCACGTCCAATAAGAGAAGTCGTCTTCGAGCGCGGCAGTACCGAAATTGGCGTCGAAGTAGCCGTGACCCGACCATTGCCAGCCTTTGCGATTGAGGTCTACGTCGATACGGGCGGTTGGAGCAAAAGGTCGCCAGACGTGCGATCCATCGTCTTTCAGTGGAACTTCGATATTCGTGATGCCGCTGGGGTGCAGGCGAATTTGGCCTTGCAGCTTTCCAAGATGCGGGGTCGTCATCTCATTGACGTCGATAATCAGAGACTTGCCGTCCCATGTCATGTTGCTGGGGCCGATCTGCATTTGCGTTTCCGACAAGCGTAGGGCCGACGCACCGCGCTCGGTCATCGTCCAACGTCCTCCGCGTCCATAGGTGACGACGTTCAGACAGCAATGATCTTCCGGGTTCTTGCGACCTGCCCAACGATACCACGGCGAGAAAACTGATCCTATGAACCCGATGATTGAGATGGCCCGTTCGCCATCATCGGAGATGCCGTCGACGTACCACCAGGCATAGCCGTTCGGGGGAACCGCGATGTCGAAGCATGGTCCATTATGATCGCCGCGGCCGCATGCTGTCCTGAAAGGCTCGACATAGGCAGACCCGCGCCCGGATGAACGCCGCCCCCGGCCAGATAAAGCCCCGATATGCGGCTGCGCGTCGTGGGTCGCTGGAAAGTCGCCCTCATCCCCTGCGGGCTGCGCCCGTAAAGTGAACCGTCGGACGCCGGGAACCGAGCCGCGAAGTCGCTCGGCGTTATCAGTGATATGCGCTTCGGGATCACGTCGAAATTCAGGTTCATGCGCTGCAAAGTCTGAAAAGTTCGCGTCTGACATTCTGTGAACTCCTCAAGATTGGGTTTTGCTTCGTCGCGAAGCGGTGCGCCGTTCATGATGATCTCGAAGCGCTCGGTTTCAGGGGGCGTTGTGCCGTCTCCGCGATCTTGCGCGCAGACGTAAAGGGTGGGGTCGTCTGGCATTTTGCCGCGCGTGAGGGCGTCAAATTCGCGGCGCTGCTCTTCACCGAAGAAGACATTGTGATGGCGCAAATCGACGCCCGATGGTTTTGCGGCAAAGGCCCAAACGTAGGCTGATAGCGAGCGAGGAGCGGTGCCTGAGTGTTTGACCGACCGTATGACGCCATCGCCCAACAAACCGCGGGAGAGTGCAGCGGGATCACCGTTGAACAAAACGCGCGGCGCGTCGATCCGCTCCCCCGATTCGAGAGTGACACCAGTGACTCGGCGCCGCGCCATCGTGATGGTCTCAACTTTTGTGCCGTATCTGAATTGCGCGCCGCGCTCGGTCGCAACCTTTTCCAACGCTTTCGCGAGCTTTCGCATTCCACCTTTTACGCGCCATACACCGCGCGATTCGACATCCCAAATCAAAGACAAGAGCGCGGGGGAGGCAAAAGGAGAACCGCCGACATAGGTCGCGTAGCGCCCGAATAACTGTCGCAGGCGCGGGTCGCTGAAATTTTTCTCCAAACTTGCCGCAAGGGTCTGCATCGGTGCCATCGCAGGAAGCAATTGCCTGAAATCGCGTAGGACTGTTTTGCCGAGCACAGCCAATTCCGGTGCCGCGCTTTGCATGACGGGTTCGTTGAAAGCATCGAAAAGACGTCGCGTCTTTTTCGAGAAGGCGATAAATTCTTGCCGTGCCTCGCGCCCGGCAAAGTCCGCAATGACATTGGCGCTTTCGGCGGGATCAGCGAAGAGGTCGAGGCTAGAGCCGTCTTGCCACCAATGACGCGCCAGAATGGATTCAGCGTTGAGCGTTACATGCTCATCGAACCGCGCACCCGCGCGGGAAAAAAGATCGTCGAATACGGAGCGCATGGTTAGGACGGTTGGTCCCGCGTCGACCGGACCGGCGTCGCTTGGGAATTGCCGCACCTTGCCGCCGGGGGTGTAGGCTTGTTCGATAACTTCGACGTCCATTCCAGCGGCAGCCAGTTCAACGGCGGCGGAGAGTCCGCCAATTCCTGCGCCGATAATGACAATCTTCTTCGATTTTGATTGTGCCATTCGCCGCCGATCTCCCGATTTGTGTTGAGACTATTGACTTCGGGGAAGATTGTGTCCAGTTTTTTAGACATTAATTTTTGTCTAAGAATTGCTACATAATCACGCAGGGAAGCAATCATGGCGGATGACGACAGAATCGAAATCGCGCTTATTGCTGCCTTGGACCGGGCAACGGAAAAGCCTTCACCTCCTCAATTAAGCAATGCGTTACGCCATGCTGTACTCGATGGCGGCGCGCGGGTGCGACCTCAACTATGCCTTGCGGTTGCTCATGCGTGTGGTGATCGGGACGAATCGGAATTGGCCTCGGCAACGGCGGCAGCGATTGAGTTGATCCACTGTGCGAGCCTTGTGCATGATGATTTGCCTTGTTTTGACGATGCGAATTTGCGGCGCGGGAAGCCGTCGGTTCATGCCGCCTTTGGCGAGCCACTTGCTGTCCTTGCCGGGGATGCGCTGATCGTGGCCGCCTTCGAGGCGCTTGCCTTATGCTCTGCGCGCAATCCAATCCGGACCAACAACCTGATTGTTGATTTGGCGACAGCGACCGGCACGCCGAATGGGATTTGTGCCGGGCAGGGGTGGGAAAGTGAAGACGACGTGGATTTGTCTGCTTACCATCGAGCCAAAACTGGAGCGTTGTTTGTCGCGGCGACGCGGATGGGCGCGCGATGTATGGGCGAAGACCCGGCACCGTGGGAAACCCTCGGCGCAAAAATTGGTGAGGCGTTTCAGGTCGCCGATGACCTGCGCGATGCCCTGCTTGATACGAAAGAACTGGGCAAGCCCGCAGGACAAGATGCCGTACACGAGCGCCCTAATGCGGTGGCACATTTTGGTGTTGAGGGTGCGGTGAAAAAACTCGACACGATCCTTGAAGGTGCAATCGATGCGATTCCGCCTTGCGAGGGTGAAGCGACTTTGCAAGCGATTGTGCGATATCAGGCGGAGCGGCTCGTGCCCGTCGGTGTTACCCGCACGGTCGCGTGACAGATGCGTCACATCTGGACGGCGCGTCGATGTTCGGGCGGGCCTATGGTCGCCTGTCCCGCATCTATCTGGATTGGCGCAACGCCAAGATTGCCAATCCGAAATTTCAAGAATGGGCGAGTCGTTTCCCGCTCACCCGCGCCGTGTCCCGTCGCTCTGCCGAAGAAGTCTATGATTTGGTGGCCGGGTTTGTGTATTCGCAGACCCTATTGGCCTGTGTCGAGTTCGACCTCTTGCGTATGGCGCAGAGCGAACCGATTGATCCAGACATTACCGCCCGAGGGAAAAGTGTCGACCCCGCCCGCATGATTGTGCTTTGCCAGGCGGCTGCGTCGCTCGATTTGCTGTCGCGCCAAAGCGATGGGCGTTATGCCTTGGGCCGTGTCGGGGCGGCGGTGATTGGTGTGCCGGGATTAGAGTTGATGATCCGGCATCATCGGATGTTCTATCAAGATCTCGCATATCCTGAAGCGTTGATGCGCGGCGAGGTTGACACGCAGCTCGCGCAATACTGGCCCTATGTTGGCGGCAAGGAAACGCACGCCCTGCCGGTGGAAACTGCAAAGACGTATTCAGAGCTTATGGCGACATCGCAGCAGATTGTTGCGGTTCAGACGTTGCGCGCGGTTTCGCTGAAAGGCGTCTCGCATCTGTTGGATGTGGGTGGCGGTACGGGCGCGTTTTTGTCGGAGGTGGCGAGCCACTATGACGATATGGCGTTGACGCTGTTTGATTTGCCATCTGTGACAACCGAAGCGGAGCGACATTTGGCGGGCGCTGGGCTGGCCGATCGCGTTTCAGTGGTTGGCGGGAGTTTTCTGGATGACCCGCTGCCCGTCGGTGCGGATGCGATCAGCTTGATCCGCGTGCTCTATGATCACGACGACTCGACTGTCCGCATGGTGTTGAAATCCGTCTTTGATGCGCTGCCTGCTGGAGGACGGTTATTGATCTCCGAACCGATGTCTGGAGGCAACAGGCCGACGAAGGCGGGGGACGCCTATTTTGGATTCTATACGATGGCAATGACGACGGGGCGACCTCGCTCTGCAGCGCGGCATACCGAATTGCTGGCGGAAGCAGGATTTATGGCGATCCGTTCGCACGCCACCGACACGGCCTTCGTCACAAATGTCCTGACGGCGGAAAAATTCGGCAATACTTGATACAGAAAAATGTATCGAAAAATTGACAATACAAAATGTCCAATTAAACTGACACACAGCCAGTGCCTTTGAGTCACGAAAGAAAGGTGCGGTCTGGGGAATGTGGGAGGATCGGAATGCGCGCGAATGCGGTTGTCCTTGAAGGGCCAAAGCAGCTCGGCATTCAAACCGTCGAGTTGAACGATCCCACCCAAGATGATCTGGTTGTCGATGTTCATTATTCGGGAATTTCTGCTGGAACTGAGAAGCTGTTCTGGTCGGGAAGTATGCCTTCGTTTCCTGGAATGGGCTATCCGTTGATCCCCGGCTACGAAGCGTCTGGCGAAGTCGTGGAAGCGCCAAGGGGCAGTGCCTTATCCGTCGGTGACACGGTTTTTGTTCCGGGAGCGACCTGTACCAAGAATGTCAAAAGTCTGTTTGGCGGCGCGTCCTCTCGCATTGTCACCGGCGCTGATCGTGTCATTCCGCTGGATGCCGGGTTAGGGAGTCAGGCCGCTTTGGTTGCCTTGGCGGCGACGGCACGTCACGCGCTGGCCGGGGTAAATACGCCGTTGCCAGATCTGATTGTTGGACATGGCGTCTTAGGCCGCTTGATGGCGCGATTGACCTTGACAGCTGGCGGAGCCGCGCCGGTGGTTTGGGAGACATCGGCAAATCGGCGTGCCAACGCGAATGGGTACACGGTGATTGATCCCGAAACTGATGAGCGTCGCGACTATCGCTGCATCTATGATTGCAGCGGCGATTCCGGCTTGCTCAACACGCTGGTTGGACGTTTAGCCAAGGGTGGCGAGATCGTGCTGGCCGGGTTTTATTCAGAGCCGCTCAGTTTCGCGTTTCCGCCCGCCTTTATGAAAGAGGCGCGTTTTCGGATTGCCGCTGAGTGGAACAAGGTCGACATGATCGCGACTCGAGAGTTGATCGACAATGGCGCATTGTCGCTCGATGGTCTGATCACACACACCGCTGACGCAAATGCAGCATCGGACGCTTATGCGACTGCCTTCTCTGACTCCACCTGTTTGAAAATGATCCTCGACTGGAGGGCCTCTGCATGAGCCTCGATGTTCCCAACCTTCGTTCTGACACGCTGGAAGACCATCACGAGCGTCTGCGCGACGAGGCGGCAAGCGAACCCACGATGGAAGTACCCATCGCCGAACCGACGAAGAAAACTCAGATCATTGCGATTTATGGGAAGGGCGGGATTGGTAAATCATTCACCCTCGCAAACCTAAGTCATATGATGGCGGAGCAAGGCAAGCGGGTCTTGCTGATCGGCTGTGATCCGAAGTCTGACACGACGTCGCTGTTGTTCGGCGGCAAGGCGTGCCCGACCATTATTGAAACCTCGACGAAGAAAAAACTTGCCGGAGAAGAAGTTCAGATCGGCGATGTTTGCTTCAAGCGTAACGGCGTCTTTGCGATGGAGTTGGGTGGGCCGGAAGTCGGTCGAGGCTGCGGAGGACGCGGCATCATTCATGGCTTTGAGCTGTTGGAAAAACTCGGGTTCCACGATTGGGATTTTGATTACGTCTTGCTCGACTTCCTCGGGGATGTGGTGTGCGGTGGCTTTGGCCTGCCGATTGCGCGGGACATGGCGCAAAAGGTAATAGTGGTCGGATCAAATGATCTGCAATCGCTTTACGTCGCCAATAATGTGTGCTCGGCGGTTGATTACTTTCGTAAGATGGGGGGCAATGTCGGCGTCGCCGGAATCGTCATCAACAAAGACGACGGAACTGGCGAAGCGCAGGCCTTTGCGGAGGCAGTGGACATTCCAATCCTTGCGTCAATTCCACAAGACGATGATCTGCGTAAGAAATCGGCGAATTATAAGATTGTCGGCACTGATGAGACGCAATGGGGAGGCCTGTTTGCGGAGCTGGCCGAAAATGTTGCTGGTGCCCCGCCTCTGCGTCCGACTCCTTTGACGCAAGATGAGTTGCTAGGTCTCTTCTCGGCTTCTGAAACCGGTGCAAATTTTGTACTGGAACCTGCGACCGACGCCGATATGCGCGGCAAGAATGCGGCGCCGAAAGAGTCGCTAGAAGTAGTGTACGACCATGTTTGACCTTGACGAGCTTGCGCGCGCTGATGAAGCGCTTGCACGAATGATTGAGGCAGAGGCATCCGACGTATCGGACGAGGATGCGTCCCGATGACGGATGATGCCTTCGTTTCACCGCCGCGAGAAAGCGACTCGCCTACTCCGTCAGTTGATGGCTTGGGGTGTCACTCGTCAGGTCAGATGGAAGCGGCAGCCCGGTCGGCAGGTAAGTCGGAAATTTTGGATCAATACGCCAAGGATTATCCGCAAGGGCCGCATGATAAGCCGCAAAGCATGTGTCCGGCATTTGGATCGTTGCGTGTTGGTTTACGTATGCGCCGCGTCGCAACAGTTTTGTCCGGGTCGGCGTGTTGTGTGTATGGGTTGACCTTCGTGTCGCACTTTTATGGCGCTCGGCGGTCGGTTGGGTATGTGCCGTTTAACTCTGAAACGCTCGTCACCGGAAAACTGTTCGAAGATATCCGCGAGTCGGTTCATGCGATGGCGGACCCAGAAAAGTATGACGCGATTGTTGTGACCAATCTATGCGTTCCGACAGCATCGGGGGTACCGCTGCGTCTGTTGCCGAATGAGATCAATGGCGTGCGGATTGTTGGGATTGATGTTCCGGGCTTTGGAATTCCCACTCATGCTGAAGCCAAAGATGTCCTTGCCGGTGCGATGCTGAAATACGCGCGCGAGGAAGCAGAGGCGGGACCGGTGGCGTCACCTGCATCGGGTCGGTCCGACCGTCCCACCGTTGCGCTACTGGGTGAGATGTTTCCGGCGGATCCGATCTCAATCGGCGGGATGCTTGATCCGCTAGGATTGGCGGTGGGGCCAACCGTCCCGTGCCGTGAGTGGCGGGAGCTGTATGCAGCGCTTGATTGCGGCGCGGTGGCGGCGATCCACCCTTTCTATACGGCGGCGGTGCGCGAGTTCGAAGCGGCGGGACGGTCGGTCATTGGCTCTGCGCCTGTTGGGCATGACGGCACGGCGGTTTGGCTCGCGGGAATTGGCGATGCTTTCAATGTGACGGCAGACAAAGTCGCTGAGGCACAGAATAAGTTTCTACCTGCGATCAAAGGCGCATTGAGCGCGATGCCGGTCAAAGGTACGATTACTGTTTCGGGCTATGAAGGGTCCGAGCTACTTGTCGCTCGGTTGCTGATCGAGAGCGGAGCTGACGTTCCGTATGTCGGGACCGCATGTGCCCGCAGCCCTTGGTCGGATAGCGATCGGGAGTGGCTAGAGGCCAAAGGCGTAACGGTCAAATATCGCACCAGCCTTGAAGATGATTGCGCGGCGATGGAAGCGATCAATCCTGACCTCGCGATTGGCACGACGCCAGTTGTGCAAAAGGCGAAAGAACGCGGTACGCCGGGGCTATACTTTACGAATTTGATTTCGGCGCGGCCTTTGATGGGACCTGCGGGTGCAGGATCGTTGGCGCAAGTCGTCAATGCAGCCATTGGTAATAAAGACCGGATGGAGTCGATGCGTAACTTCTTCGAAGGTGTCGGCAGCGGCGATACTGCGGGGGTCTGGGAAGGCGCGCCAAATATCGACGAGGGGTTTCGTGCTCATCGTCAGAAGAAGCTCGAAAAAGCCGCTCGTGCCGCCAAAGCTGCGGAGATGATTTGATGCTCGTGCAGGATCACGATAGAGCAGGCGGATATTGGGGCGCGGTCTATGCGTTCTGTGCGACCAAAGGCTTGCAGGTGGTTATCGACGGACCGGTTGGGTGCGAAAACCTGCCAGTTACATCGGTCCTTCACTATACCGATGCTCTCCCTCCTCACGAACTGCCCATCGTTGTGACGGGTCTTGGGGAGGAAGAACTTGGCCGCGATGGTACGGAAGGCGCGATGAAACGCGCATGGAATACACTTGACCCCGCGTTGCCAGCAGTTGTTGTCACCGGTTCGATTTCGGAAATGATCGGGGGCGGGGTCACACCGGAAGGGACCAATATTCAACGGTTCCTGCCGCGTACGATAGATGAAGATCAATGGGAAGCCGCCGACCGCGCGATGACGTGGATTTTCACGGAGTTCGGCTGCACCAAAGGACGCCCACGTAAAACGACCCCTCTAAAAGAGGGCCAGAAGCCGCGCGTCAACATTCTCGGCCCGATGTATGGCACGTTCAACATGCCATCAGATGTCGCCGAAATTCGTCGCCTTATCGAAGGCATTGGGGCCGAGATCAATATGGTTATGCCGCTGGGCGCTCATTTGGGTGAGATGCCCAAATTGGTGAATAGCGAAGCGAATGTCGTGATGTATCGCGAGTTCGGGCGGGGTCTCGCCGAGGTGCTCGGTAAACCGTATTTGCAAGCGCCGATTGGTGTTGAGTCCACAACGAAGTTTTTGCGGAAACTCGGTGAGATGTTGGAACTCGATCCCGAACCGTTTATCGAACGGGAAAAGCATTCCACGTTGAAGCCAGTTTGGGATTTGTGGCGCTCTGTGACGCAAGATTTCTTTGCGACTGCGAATTTTGCCATTGTTGCAAACGAGACCTACACGCGCGGTTTTTGCAATTTCCTAGAAGTCGAACTTGGGTTGCAATGTGCCTTTAGTGTCGCGCGGATTGCCGGAAAGAAAACCGACAATGATGCCGTGCGCGCAATGATGCACGAGAAAAGACCCCTTGTTGTTTTAGGGTCGATTAATGAGAAAATGTATCTTGCGGAGATGAGCGACGGGCATGGCCCAAAGCCCGCATTTATTCCGGCAAGTTTTCCGGGCGCAGCGATCCGCCGCGCCACTGGCACGCCGATGATGGGCTATGCCGGAGCGACATATTTATTGCAGGAAGTGTGCAACAGCTTGTTTGATGCGTTGTTTCACATCCTTCCCCTTGGAACCGAGATGGATTCTGCCGCTGCCACGCCCACGCGATTGCGACGTGATTTTCCTTGGGATTCCGACGCCCAAATGCTGCTCGATAAAATTGTTGAGGAGCATCCAATACTCACCCGAATTTCCGCCGCGAAAACCCTGCGGGATCGCGCGGAGAAATCTGCCCTCGATTCCGGTGCCGACCGAGTAGTGCGCGAGACTGTCGCCGCATTGCAGGCCGGGACCAGTACCTGACGTCATCCGTTTGAAGTGGAGGCTACCATGACCATTCAGATTTCCGACGCACCAGCTCGTTCGCGAGCAAAGCGCCCGCCCAAGATCGAATACTGGCTCTACTTTGCGCTGTTGTTTGTCATCTTGCTGCCAACGACAGCGATCAAGCGCGTGATTGCCGTCGTCACTGGCACCCGCGCGGAAGAAAGCATCCTGCGCGAAGCGATGAGTGAGACGCATACCGCCGCCGCGATGATTTTTTCTGCTTAACGGCGGAGCTTACCGGATTCATTTCGCTTGCTTGCGGGCGAGATGGTGCTGATGGGCGATGCGCCGATCAGTTCTATGGTCGCGGGAAACCGTGACCTCGATTGCTCAACTGGAGGTACCCAAATGAGTGACAACGACGGCCTGTCCTTTACAGGCCTTACCGAAGAACAGGCGCAGGAACTGCACTCTGTCTATATCAGCGGCCTAATGCTTTTCACTTCAATCGCGGTGGTCGCTCATTTTGCAGTGTTGGTCTGGCGCCCCTGGTTCTATCTTTAGAGGAGGGAAGACATGAGCAACTTCTACAAGATTTGGCTGATCTTCGACCCGCGCCGCGTGTTTGTCGCACAAGGCGTTTTCCTCTTCCTGCTGGCGGCCATGATCCACATGGTTCTGCTGAGCACGGAACGCTACAACTGGTTCGAGGTCGCTCAGGCCGAAGACAACGCGCGGATGGAACGCGCCGCCAAATAGGTGGTTCGTTGGTTCGCGCAGTTTATCGAACCAGTCATCAAGAAAGCTGCGGGCGTCGCCCGCGATGGCCGCAGCAAACCACGCGCTGATCTGATGGGATCGGTCGCGGACATTGTGACACTTAAGAGACGCAGAGCGGAGACCGCTGATGGCATTGCTCAGTTTTGAACGAAAATATCGAGTTCGCGGCGGGACGCTGATTGGCGGTGATCTTTTCGATTTTTGGGTTGGCCCTTTCTTTGTGGGTTTTTTCGGCGTGACAACATTGCTGTTTGCAGCGCTCGGAACCGCCCTGATTTTTTATGGCGCGGCGTTGCAAGGCACGTTCAATCCGTGGCTGATCAATATTCAGCCACCTGATTTGAAATATGGTCTTGGGCTGGCACCGCTTGCCGAAGGCGGGCTTTGGCAAATTATCACGATTTGCGCGATTGGCGCTTTCGTGAGTTGGGCGCTGCGGGAAGTCGAAATTTGCCGCAAGTTGGGCATGGGCTATCACGTCCCATTCGCGTTTAGCTTTGCGATTTTCGCCTATGTTACGCTGGTTGTCATTCGCCCCTTGCTGTTGGGCGCGTGGGGGCATGGGTTTCCCTATGGGATTTTCAGTCACCTCGATTGGGTGTCTAATGTCGGGTATTCGTATCTGCACTTCCATTACAATCCGGCGCATATGCTGGCAGTGACATTCTTTTTCACGACAACACTGGCGCTGGCATTGCATGGATCATTGATCTTGTCGGCGGCCAATCCTGAAAAGGGTGAGAGGGTTCTGACGCCTGACCACGAGGATACGTTCTTCCGCGATTTTATCGGTTATTCCGTTGGTACGCTCGGCATTCACCGTCTTGGATTGCTGCTGGCGCTTAACGCGGGATTCTGGTCCGCGATCTGTATCGTTATCTCTGGGCCTGTCTGGACGAGTGGCTGGCCAGAATGGTGGAACTGGTGGCTCGAACTGCCGATCTGGCCGACGCAAGGGGTTCATACATGATCGAATATCAGAACATCTTCAATCAGGTTCAGGTCCAAGGTCCGGCAGAACTGGGCGTGACCAACGGTGAAGGCATCGAGAAAGAACGCGGAGGAAAGCCGTTTTTCTCAACATGGGCCGGGTGGTTGGGAAATGCCCAAATCGGACCCATTCATTTGGGGTTCTTCGGGCTGATCTCTGTGATTACCGGGACGCTGTCTTTCAATATCATTGGATTGAATATGTTGGCGCAAGTCGGCTGGTCGATCCCAGAGTTTATCCGTCAGTTCTTTTGGTTAGCGCTAGAGCCGCCGGGGCCTGAATGGGGTTTACGGATACCGCCTCTCGATCAGGGCGGCTGGTACATCATTGCTAGCTTTCTGTTATTGGTGTCGGTTTTGAGCTGGTGGGTTCGCAGCTATGTCCGCGCCGCCGAACTAAAGATGGGCAAGCATGTCGCCTGGGCCTTTGCTGCCGCAATCTGGTTGTTTCTTGTGCTGGGGCTGTTCCGTCCGATTTTGATGGGCTCATGGTCTGAGGCAGTGCCCTATGGCATCTTTCCTCATCTGGATTGGACCACCGCGTTTTCGATCCGGTACGGCAACCTTTATTATAATCCGTTCCACGCGCTGTCGATTGTCTTCCTATATGGCTCGGTTCTGCTTTTTGCCATGCACGGGGCGACGATCCTTGCGGTCTCTCGTTTCGGCGGCGATCGAGAGCTGGAGCAGATTTTCGACCGAGGCACAGCATCGGAGCGCGCCGCGCTGTTCTGGCGTTGGACGATGGGATTTAACGCGACTATGGAGGGGATTCATCGTTGGGCGTGGTGGTTTGCTGTGTTGACACCGATTACCGGCGGTATCGGCATTCTGCTGACCGGAACCGTTGTCGATAACTGGTATCTTTGGGCCGTCGAACACAGCTTCGCACCCGCCTATGAGGGCGAGTACGGCTACCAAGCCTACAAACCGTGAGGACCAAGTATGTTTGAGCGTCTGAAATGGTGGCCGAAATGGAGTCGGGAAAACCCGACACAATTGTACCGCCCTGCAATTTTGATGGGCACCGTTGGTGTTGCGATCTTTGTCGCGGTTTTCTTCATTACCTGGGGAAATCCGGCGCAAACATCGACGGTGCAAACGGGTCCGCGCGGAGCTGGGATGGGCGTCGTCAAACTGATCAGCGAGCGGAATGCGGTTGATCCGACGATTGAAAGTTATGTTACCGAAGCCGCATATGTCCCCGAAGATGGTGACGAGCTGGCGAAAGATGTCTACGCGAACGTCCAAGTGCTTGGCGATCTAACCGAAGACAATTTCCTTCGTGTGATGAGTGCGATGACTGCGTGGGTGTCGCCGAAACAAGGCTGCGCCTACTGTCACGGTGAAGGCGATCAAGAGAGCTACGCCTCGGACGAATTGTATACCAAGATCGTGTCGCGGCGGATGATCGAGATGACCCAGTTTATCAATGAGGAATTTGAGGGTCACGTCGCTCCGGCTGGGGTAAACTGTTATACCTGTCACCGCGGAGAGAATGTGCCGTCGGATATTTGGTTCAAGCGCTCGCCGGTTTTGGAAAATGTGCGCGGGTGGTCCGCGAATCAGAACTATGCAACTCTGCAAAGCAGCTCAACCTCGCTGCCCACCGATGCGTTGGAAAAATATCTGCTTGGCGAGAGCACAATCGCCGTTCATGATCTGGAACCTCGCGTTCCAAATGAGGGTACAGCGTCCATTCAGGATACGGAGCGCACGTTCTCGCTGATGAATTACTTCGCGAACTCGTTGGGGGTGAACTGCACTTACTGTCACAATACTCGCGCATTCTATGACGGAGAGCAGAACACGCTGCAATGGAGCAAAGCGTCGTTGGCTATCATCATGGCGCAAGACCTCAACAATGAATATCTCGTGCCGTTAAAGGACACCTATCCCGCGAACCGGCTGGGTTCGCGGCATGGCGACGCACCGAAACTAGCCTGTAAAACTTGCCATAAAGGTGTGTATAAACCTCTGCAAGGTCTTGATATGGTCAAGGAGTGGCCGGAGTTGACCACGACTGAAGCCCCCATCTACGAATGAGCCGGGGGTAAAGCAATGCTGAGGGTGGTAACAGAGACGATGACGACCGAAACGGAACAACGCCCAGCCACTCCAACGCTCGACCGCGTTGCTTTTCCTAGTGATCTGCGCCAGATGTCAGATCGCGAGCTGACGACATTGGCGAATGAGTTGCGCGCTGAGACGATTTCTGCAGTGTCCGATACGGGCGGGCATTTGGGGTCGAGCCTTGGCGTGGTCGAGTTGACCGTTGCCATCCACGCTGTCTTTAACACACCCCATGATAAGCTGATTTTCGATGTCGGGCACCAATGTTATCCACATAAAATTCTGACCGGGCGCCGTGACCGTATTCGCACCCTACGCCAGAAGGATGGTCTGTCAGGTTTTACCAAACGCAGTGAGAGTGAATACGATCCGTTTGGTGCGGCGCATTCGTCGACCTCGATTTCATCGGCGCTTGGGTTTTCGGCTGCGCGAGATATGGGCGCGTCCACCGGGGATGGAATTGCCGTGATTGGTGACGGTGCGATCAGCGCTGGCATGGCCTATGAGGCTATGAACAATGCTGGTTCTTTAGGCACTCGGTTGTTTGTGATCCTGAATGACAACGAGATGTCAATTGCACCGCCCGTGGGGGCGATGTCGACTTATCTGTCGAGCCTTTATGAAAACACGCCACTGCATGCGCTTAAGGAAATCGCTGACGGGTTTGCACAAAACCTGCCGGAACCGCTGCGCGAGGGTGCGATGCGGGCGCGCTCATTGGTGACGGGCGAGGGCGCGACTGACACCACGCTGTTCGAAAAGATGGGCTTTAACTACATCGGCCCAATTGACGGCCATGATATGGGTCAGCTTTTGCCGGTTCTGCGCGCGGCGCGGGCGCGGGCGGATGGGCCGACACTCATCCATTGCGTCACCGTCAAGGGTAAGGGCTATGCGCCCGCTGAGGAATCTGCGGATAAATATCACGGTGTTTCGAAATTTAACGTAGCCTCCGGTAAGCAATCGAAAGCGATCTCCAATGCGCCGAGCTATACGGCAATTTTTGGTGAGACGTTGGTTGCTGAGGCAGAGCGTGATAGCCGTGTGGTTGCGATTACGGCAGCGATGCCGGATGGCACTGGCGTTTCGAAAATGGCCAAACGCTTTCCAGCCCGGACATTCGATGTCGGGATTGCCGAGCAGCATGGTGTGACCTTTGCGGCGGGACTGGCTGGAGCGGGGATGAAACCGTTCTGTGCGATTTACTCCACCTTCCTGCAACGCGGTTATGATCAAGTCGTGCACGACGTGGCTTTGCAGAATTTACCCGTGCGTTTCGCGATTGACCGTGCGGGTTTGGTCGGTGCGGATGGTGCGACACATGCGGGCGCATTTGACATCGCTTACTTGTGCAACCTGCCGAACTTTACGGTGATGGCGGCGAGTGATGAAGCCGAACTGATGCATATGGTGGCCACCGCCGTGGCACATGACAGTGGGCCGATCGCGTTTCGCTTTCCGCGCGGTGCCGGCGTTGGTGTCGATTTGCCTGAGCGGGGCAAGCCGCTGGAAATCGGTAAGGGCCGCGTGGTCAAAGAAGGCAGCAAAGTTGCGCTGCTGTCTTTTGGCGCGCATTTGCAAGAATGTATCGCCGCGGCAGAAGATCTGGACGCGCGCGGCGTCTCAACCACGGTTGCTGACGCGCGCTTTGCCAAGCCGCTCGATACAGCATTGATCGCAAAGCTAGCTGCTGAGCATGAAGTGCTGATCACGATTGAACAAGGTGCGTCCGGTGGATTTGGTGCACATGTCATGCAATGGATGAGTGAAGAAGGCCTGCTCGATGGTGGCTTGCGCGTCCGGTCGATGGCCTTGCCGGATAAATTTATTGATCAGGCCAGCCCTGCCGAGATGTATGCCGAAGCTGGGCTGACCAAAGATGACATCGCGGAAAAAGTGCTGAAAACTTTAGGCGTCTCGACCGCTGACTTCGGTCAGGCGAGCGCCTGACGCGGCAGAGAGCCCCGGCTCTCCTTTTTCGCGTGTTTGAGTGTCCTTATTCGCGCAACGTGATGTTAATCATAATGGTGTAAAACAACCCAAGTATGACTTTGGGGCGCCAATATGCTCGGAAAAGCTGTTCATGGTGCGCGATTGGGTGTGCTTGCACTCGAAGCGTTGGCCGTCATCGCTACCATTTCTGGCATTGCCTATATGACGATGGGCAGCGGCGTGATGATGGACAAAATCGCCGCTAGAATGACGGATGATATTCGTCTGAACAACGGTGAGATTGCGACGGGTGGAAATATCAAAAAGCTAAAAGCGGAGCACACTGCTCTGTTGTCGAAGTCTGCATTGCCGGGCGAAGCATCGCGGAATGCTGATAAATTGCATGTCGGCTTGGTCTCTTTTCGCGACAATCGGTCATTGGATGCTGCCGGGTATTCGTCCGCGACGTTGAGTGTGGGAAAGTTGTCTGCCGCTTCTACATTGATTATTGCAGACGGTCCGACACATTGGACCATTGCAAATTCTCGAATTGATCAGCGGGCAAAACTTGCATTCGAAGGGGCGTCACCTGTGCGCGTTTCGCATTTGCCGCAAGGGTTTCTTGCTGGCACCCGGATTAAGCCGTTCGATGCAAAGCGGGTGAGCGAGTTCAGCAGTTTGGATGAAGATCAAAACTCGTTCTGCCGGACAATGGGAGCATGGTCCGGATTTTTTGGTGTTTCGCTCGACGACATTTCAGTGAGCAAGATTTACGTCGCAGCCGGTACACCGCAGGTCAATGTTGGTGATCGCGGATTCAAATCGCCTGGTGGTCGCGTCGTGCGGCAGAAATCCGCTGGGTCAGTTTGCGAAAAAAGACACCGTGGTGGGAGAGGGTAACTCTTATGGCTTTTGGAACTCCATCGAAAAGCTCGCGGAAATCACGCAAAGGTAAATCGCGAGAGAAACCTGAAGCGGACGAAGAACTGCTTTCATGGTCCGAGAAGAATCCCGGCCAGTTGCAAGGAATCGTCGTGTTAGGCAGCATGATCGTGACAGTCTGTATGTTATTTGCATCCGCACCGCATACTTACGCGGCGAAAAGAGTGCACTATAACAATGCCCAGATTGCATACGGAGCATTATCTGGTGGATTGCTGCCGGAATACAAGGAAAAGGCTGAAGTCCGGTATGGAATTGATTTTCGCCGTATCCTGACCCCAGCATTCGAAGAAAAAACAAAGGCGATGCAACAAGTCGCGCGAAGCTGTTTGCCAAAAAGAGAGCATGAGAATTTTACCATCGCTGGCCCAGGTGGGGACGCTTACAAAATGTATGGTAATGCGACTGACTACCTGATCTGCGTTATGTCAACGGAGCTCGCACGCCTGTGTGAAAGTGGTGAACGCGACCGTCTGGTTGAACAGCTGCATCAATATCGCGAACGCCGTCAGAATTTACTTGGACTGGATCAGTATCACGAGTGGTTCGCGGAAAAAGTCGCAAGTAGCAAACTGGCCCAGTATCAGAGTGAGCAGTTCCAGACGATTACGGAGGCAAATACCGACGTCACTCCGACACCAAAAGCCGCTTGGCGTATTGGAACCGATCTAGATCGACGCCTCGTCGCGGCCTTGTCTAACCTGATCGTCAATGGGTATCTGTCACCGTCTGATTTTGGTTGGATGGGCCTCTATTTGCCCGAAGAATATGCGGACGCACTTAGTGTTGGGCGGCGCGCGAAGGCCTGTATGTAAAAGTTGCGTGCGATGTGTGTGGCAATTTACGCCGAGATTCGATTCCCGAATATCTGTTCGCTGTGTTTGTCGAGATAAATCTTGACCCACGGGGTAAAGCGTTCGGGTCGGTTGGCGATTTGGGTGTTGAGCTCGTCAAGGGTGACCCATGCGACCTCCATCACTTCGGTGGGGTTTGGCGCGACCTTTGGCAAGGCGCTCAGATCGGCGGTGAAGACATCGACAACCTCATGTTCGATGAGACCCATGAAGACGTCCGCGCGATATTCGATCTGATTCCGGTGGTGTAACGGAGTGGTAAACCCGAGTTCTTCGGTTAGGCGCCGCGCCGCGCAGGTCGCGACATTTTCTTCCCAATGGGGATGCGTGCAGCAGGTATTCGCCCAAAGTCCCGGCGTATGATATTTTTCCATCGCGCGGCGTTGGATCAGTAACCGCCCTTCATGCATGACAAAAACCGACACTGCCTTATGCCGCAGGCCGCGTTGATGGACCTCCAACTTTTCGACAGGTTTGAGTATGCCGTCTTCCCACGCCGGGATCATCGCGCTCATGACGTGGCGGAGATTAAACGGGTGAGGTGCCCGATGTTCTTGGCCATGATTTTCAGGTGCGCCATCGGTCGTGCCCGCACGAGCTTTTTGTTCATATACGCTTCAAAGGTAAGCCGTTGGACGTCTTCGTCGTGACAGAGCGACACGAAACGTTCGCGGCGGTCATCGGATTTATAGTAGGCATCTTGCATCATGCGGAGCACTTTGAAGACCGTTTTATGCTCTCTCATGAAGCGTTTGCGGGCCAGCCTTAAATCTGACGGCTTGCCAGAGTCGAGGTATGACAATACGGCGTCCGCCGCCATGCGTCCGCCGAACATCGCGTAATAAATGCCTTCACCGGAAGAGGGTGCGACGACGCCAGCGGCGTCCCCGGCCAGTAGGACATCTCGGCCATTGTCCCAGCGTTTCAAAGGTTCAAGTGGAATCGGCGCGCCCTCGCGTCGGACGGTGTAGCAGTCGAGTAAACCCGACGATTTGCGTAAGGTGCGTGTCGCCTCTTTCAGATCGACATCTGAAAGGCCCGTGCCCATTCCGATACTGGCTTGCTTGCCGTGTGGAAAAACCCAGCCGTAAAAGTCTGGGGAGATCGCACCGTCATAAATCACATCGCAGCGGTCGGGGTTGTAATTGGCTGCGCCCGGCATTTCCGGTGTGGGGGCCTCGACAATTTCATGATAGGCGATGACATAAGGGATGGTATCACCGCCGGGTACTTCGGCTCGTGCCACTTTCGAGCGCGCCCCATCTGCACCGATGACGAGTTTGGCGTAGAGATTGCGGGTGCGCTGAGTTTGCTTATCCTTGAAGGTGACGATGGGACCGTGCTCGTCGCGCTCAAGACGAAGGAAGTTGCCACTGTACCGCGCGACCCCGGCGGTTGCCGCCCGTTTGCGAAGAAATTCATCGAAATGCTCGCGGTCCACCATGCCGACGAAACCGTTCTCAATCGGAATATCGACATGGCGCGCGGTGGGCGAAATCATCCGCGCCGTCGTGATCTTTGCCACGAGTTGCGCGTCTGGAATGTCGAAGTCTTCGATCAACCGCGGTGGAATGGCGCCACCGCATGGTTTGATGCGACCGTCCCGATCCAGCATCGCGACGGTTTTGCCCTCGCGTGCCAAGTCCATCGCCGCCGTCGCGCCCGAGGGTCCGCCACCAACGACAATTACATCGTAGCGCATGAATATTCTCCTTGGGTGAGCATTCGATTTCTTTGCGGCGTGCCCGAGATGACTTTCAGGGCGACAGCAGCAGCGATGAGGAACAAGATGGCCTCAAAACAAAAGACGAGACCGAAAGCGGTGCCATCCGAGGGAAGAATATAACGGGCGGAATCAACGGCAGCCGCACCGAAGAGGCCGCCAAAACCGGCGGCGATGGCTTGTGCCGCGCCCCAGAGGCCCATCCGTGTTCCCTCTCGGCCTGTACGTCCTTTGCCCGCGAGTTGCATCATCGATCCGATTGCCGCGACCGCGAAAATGCCGTTCGAGAACCCTAGGAACATAACGGCGGCGGAGAGGGGTGCACCTATGCCAATTTGCCCTAGCGCAGCGATGAGCGAAAGGGCGACCGCCGAAGAGAGACAGCCGAACACGACCCAAAACCTCAGCGAGCCGAGTTTTAGTCCCGTAGCGGCAATGCCTACAGTGAGCATTCCAAAGAAAACACCGCCGTTTTGGGCACCCGAAAGCGATGTCGACTCGCCCGGCGTAAAGGCGAAGACCAAACCGGCGTAAGGTTCCAGGATTAGCTCTTGCATGAAGTAAGCAACCATCGACAGAAACACGAAGATCGTGAAATGACGAGCCTCGCGTTCGCGCCAGATTTCTTCGAGACCTTTGAGGAATGGAGCGCGCGGTTCATTCGATGCTTCGGCAACAACCCGCCGTTCAACACCCCAAATCGCTACGCAAGTTAAAAGAAAGGCGATGCCGACGACGGTGGCAACGATTTTAAGCAGTAAGATGTGCGAATAGGGATCGAGCATTTTGCCAACCAGTTGTGCGGTGACGGCGATGCCGAAAATCATCATGAGCCATGTGATCGTCGCGGCGGCGGCGCGCCTGCGCGGTTCAGTCGTTGTTGCCAAAAGCGCAAGCAGTGACGTGCCTGATGCGCCAACCCCAAGGCCAATCAGAGCGTAGGCAAAGATGGAAACGGTAAGTCCCAGTGCAAATTGTTCGCCGATCAAAATCGTTCCGACTGTCGCGGCCATGCCACCAAGACCAAGCGCGGCCATGCCGCCTATGATCCACTTCGTCCGGTTACCGCCCATGTCGGACAGAAAGCCCCAGCGAGGCCGCGTGATTTGAATACCATAATGCAGCGCGACCAAAAATCCGGGGAGGATGGACAGCAACTCCATTTCGACGATCATGAGGCGATTCAGAGTTGAGGTCGTTAATACGACAATGGCACCGAGCGCCATCTGGATCAGGCCAAGTCGAAAGATGGAGAACCAAGATAGCTTCATCCGATTGATCCGATCGACCGAAGAGCAAAGGCGGCAACCATCATGCCGCTGATGAACATCGTGACGCCGACCGCATTATACCAAGGCGCGCGACCTTTTGGATCGCGCAGCAGGACGCGCATGGCAAAACCTTGCCCGATCAGCAATCCAGCGATGGCCAGCGCGTAAAGCGGCATTCCCCAGAAGGTGAGAAATACAATCACGATGACCTGAGGAAACGTCATCACGAGACAGGCGAGTTGGGCGGCGCGCTCAGGTCCAAGCACCACCGGCAGCGAGTTGACGCCGGTTTGTCTGTCGCCTTCGAGTGCCTTAAAATCATTGAGTGTCATGATGCCGTGCGCGGCCAATGCATAGAGAGCGGCAACGGCAATCACCTCTGCCGTGGGAAGTCCGACAGCCAGTACGGCGGCCCCGGTGAACCATGGCAAACCTTCGTAACAAAGGCCGACGACCCCCGGCCCCCACCAGCCTGATCTTTTGAGCCGGATGGGTTCTGCTGAGTATGCCCAAGCGCAAAGAACCCCAAAGACGGTCGCGGCGAAGCCCCATGTGCCCAAAAATGAGCCGACAAAGAGAGATAACGCCGACATGGCCAGCGCAATCCATAATCCCCAGCGGCCCGGAATACGGCCTGAGGGAATCGGGCGCTCTGGTTGGTTGATGGCATCGACATGTCGATCGCACCAATCATTCGCCGCCTGACTCATGCCGCAAACAATGGGACCGGCCAATGCGATGCCGAGGGCGATTTCGAACCATCGACCAGACGGGCTGACCCCACTGGAAACTGCGCCGCATAAATAGGCCCACATCGGCGGGAACCAAGTGATCGGTTTGATCAGTTCCAGCACCGCCGGAGGTGACGGAAGCGAGCGTATATGTCTGATATTCGTTACGGCCATGTGTAACGATAACATTACAGTTTGGAATTGGAAGACCTATATACGCCGAGGGCGTTTAATCTGAGGCCGTGTCAGTCTTCGCCTTTTTTAAGTAGCCCATATTTCCGTAGCCGAACGTAAAAGCTTTGTCGCGAGAGACCCAGCAATTCGGCGGCGGCGACGCGATTGTTGTTCGTCAGTTCAACGGCGGTTTCGATGCACATCTTTTCGACGACATCGGCGGTGGCCGCGACCAATTCTTTTAAGGGTGCGGTTCCCACGAGGCTTTTTGCCGTTTCCAGCGATTCTTCGCGGCTGACCGGAGTCGGTTGACCCTCTGTTCGAGCCGGATTGCGGATGACGAATCCAAAGTAAGGGTTTGGCCTGTCATTCAGATGTGTCGCGGCAATCTCAACGCTGACCTCGCTGCCATGTGCGCTCTTAAGTCTCGTAGAGAAGGTTTTGAGGCGCCCGGTTTGCAGCGTCGATTCAATCAAGACTTTCTGGTCAATGCCGCCGCGGAACAAAAAGTCTCCAAGTTGTTTTCCCTTGAGATCGGAGAACTGAACAACATCGCAAAGGGATAGAAATTCTTCATTTGCGTGTCGGATCGCCCCTTGAGAATCGGTAAAGACAATTGCATCCGTGCCTTTTTGGAAGAGGGTATTGAGAGCGCCTACCAGATCGTTTGGAGTCGGTGCCTGTGCTTTATCGTATTCCATCGGGCATAGGAGCATCATGTCGCCAGCGGATCTGAACAGGATGGGTTTGATCCTCAGGGCATCGCCGGATTTGCGGGCGTTGACCTTGATCGTTTCCCCATCGTTTGTGTTCGCAGCTTTCAGAAGGGCTTCGAGGGCAGGTTGAGACTGTGCGTCGCCGATAAGGGAATTGATCGAGATGCCGGGAAGGCCATCAATTTTGCCGCCCAGCATACTAGCTCCCGATGCATTGATGTCGAGAATGTTTCCCGTCGATGCCTCAATGAACACCATCGCGCCGCTTAAATTGTCGCGGAGAACGCGGTATCGGGTTTCGAAGTCCCGATGTTTTTCGTATTCTTTTTCCAGCGCCAACTGTGCGCGGACAAGCTGTTGCTGAACTTCCGCTGTGGCGCGGAGGTCTTGACCTACGAGGATCGAGCGGCCTTCCTCGCCCATCGTCTGAACAGTATATCGAATGGGAAATTCCCAATCCTCTCCGTCAAGATGGTTGAGTTCGATGTTGTTGAAAACTGTTTCTTCGCCATCGGCGAGGGCTTGCAGGCGATTTGATAGCTTTGGACGGCTTTCCTCGGTGAGTAGGTCATTGATCGGCTTGCCGCACCAGTGATCGAGCGGGCCAAGCGATTGGCTTGACGCATTTAGAGAGACGCTTTCAACGATGTTGGAGGCGTTTAACGTGATGACAATATCGCTCGCATTTCGCAAGGCGCGCTCAATGGGCGACCCGTCCTGCGGCGGTGAACTTGCGGCGTCTACGTTTATTTTATTTTGTTTCGCCAAGGCGGTATTTCCGTCCAAAAAAGAGCTTTAAGGGTTAACGTCATTTAGGGAAAA
Organism: uncultured Neomegalonema sp.; assembly: GCA_964549375.1. Taxonomy (GTDB): domain Bacteria; phylum Pseudomonadota; class Alphaproteobacteria; order Rhodobacterales; family Rhodobacteraceae; genus JAHDDY01. Next base: position 18,898 of record CAZJWF010000001.1, on the reverse strand, counting down.
TAAAGAGGTTCGGGCCGTATCAATTTGGCAGAAGTCAAGAGCTTGCTGAGCGTTACGGGCGATGAAGTTTGCGCCGAATTCGGGAGCCGTATCAGTGTCATGATCGGCCAAGGCGGCACCACCGAGAATGATGGGTACCTCGACGTTTTGATCTCGAATAGCTGTCGTCAGGCTGCCAACCTTATCCAATGCGCGTTGTGTCCCGAGAGAAAAACCAATCATTGCAAAGTTTTGACCGTCAATCAGTGCACCAACCTGATCAAGCTTGCAATCGAGCTCGAGTTGGACCCAGACCCCCGCACGTCTCAGTTGGTTCGCGATAATGAAGGCACCGAGGGAATGCTGATCCGCCTCCGGTATCGCCAACAAGACCTGTTCACCTAACGGAGATTTGAGGCCATCAGCCTCTTTGCGGGCACCGTGGCGGCGAACAGTTTGCTGTAAACGCGAGACCCCAATCGTCACGTCCGCAAAATTCAGTTTGTCATCTAACCAATCGTCCCCCAACCGACGCGCAAGGTCGGGAATCGTGATGTCAATCAGATCGTCCGTTGTGCCGCCGCTCGCAATTTGAGTCAGGAGATGTTGGCGGTAGCTGGCGTCGTCGGACTTTGTGAGCGCGTTATACAAGTCTTTGACCTCAGAGCTGTGACAAGCGGTTTGCGTGCCAAATGAGCCTTCCATTAGCGCGGCAAGGGTGTATCCAGCTAAACACTCCACGTCCAAGCACGGGATCCGGCGATCCGAGTCAGATGAGTGAGCATCGCCCGCCATCGTCGATTTTCTCCCGTCGTTTTTCGTCGACGACATAGTGTTTTAGTCGTTCTTTGTCGTGGCAGACAAACTCGCTTTTTGCGCGCTTCATGTCAACACAATTGGACAGATTGTCGCGCTAAAGATTGAGGTGTTTTTGATAACTTAGTGCTGATGTGCCTTTGCAGCGCGTCCGTAAAGCCTTTGAGAAACTTTATCTAGTTGATTTAGAGACATAAAAATACCTAGCTGCATACCTCTGCGTGTATATGGGTAAATTTTGAGTGTCAGAAAATATTGACAGTAAATAAGCGGTGCAGTTAGCTGGACACGGTCTACGTATCTGGAGAACGTTATCGTGCCGATGCATCAAGCCCACTGTGAAAGCCGCGTAGGGCTTTATTCTCCGGAGGAGAGGGCGCGGCGCGATTCGACTGTTTGGACCTTGGTTCAGGCAATTTTGGCTCCGGTTCAATTCCTCGTTTTTCTGATTTCGCTGGTGTTGGTGGTTCGGTATCTGGCGACTGGCGCGGGTTACGATGCCGCAACGCTTTCGATCATCATCAAGACCGCGTTGCTGTATTCGATCATGATTACCGGCGCGATTTGGGAGAAGGTGGTCTTCGGGCAATACCTGCTCGCCCCCGCATTTTTCTGGGAAGACATTGTTAGTTTTCTGGTGATCGCGCTTCACACGACCTACCTTGTTGCGCTGTTTTCCGGGTGGCTGTCGCCGGTTGCGTTGATGGGTGTGGCCTTGGCCGCCTATGCGGTTTACGTCGTCAATGCCGCCCAATTTATCTGGAAATTTCGGCTCGCGCGTTTGAGTGTGCCTGTCTCCCCCCCGGCCTCTGACGATGCGGTGACGGCATGAATGCTTTTGCGCCGATGAAAGCTCCGTCCGTCGGGTGTGGCAGTGCGCCCGTTCTGAAACAGCGCGGCCAACGTGAAGTGTTCTGCGGCCTGACGAGCATCGTTTGGCTCCATCGAAAAATTCAAGATGCATTCTTTCTTGTCGTTGGTTCGAGAACGTGCGCGCACCTGTTGCAGTCGGCGGCTGGGGTGATGATCTTTGCTGAACCGCGTTTTGGCACTACAATTCTTGAAGAGAAGGATTTGGCTGGTTTGGCGGATGCCAACGAAGAATTGGATCGGGAAGTCGAGCGCCTGCTGGCGCGCCGCCCTGATATTCGCCAGCTTTTTCTTGTGGGTTCATGCCCTTCGGAAGTCATCAAGCTGGATCTGAGCCGAGCTGCAGAGCGATTGACGCAGCAATATGCGCCGCAGGTTCGGGTGCTTAACTTCACCGGCTCCGGTATCGAGACGACCTTCACCCAAGGCGAAGACGAATGTTTAGCGTCGATTGTACCCGCGTTGCCAAAAACCGATGCCGAACAGCTTTTGCTGGTGGGTGCGTTGCCGGATGTGGTCGAGGACCAGCTGGTTGGTTTGGTCGAGGCATTGGGTGTGCCGGTCGTTCGGGCTTTTCCAACGCGGAACGCGGACGCGGAAATTGCGGTCGGTGCGGCGACAAAGTTCATTGTTGCACAGCCATTTTTGGGGGCAACGACGGCAGCGCTTTCTGGCTGCGGGGCAGAGCATCTGGTCGCGCCGTTCCCGTTCGGCGACGAGGGAACGACAGCGTGGCTTCGCGCTATCGCTGATGCATTCGATATCTCCGATGAAAAATTCGATGCGGTCACGGCGGCCCCGCGTCTACGCGCGCGAAAAGCGATTGCGGCGGCGGCGGAAGTCTTGGGGGGAAAGTCGATTTTCTTTTTCCCAGATTCACAGCTTGAAATCCCCCTCGCACGATTTTTGACCCGCGAATGTGGAATGTCGGCGATTGAGGTGGGGGCCCCTTATATTCACCGCGAATTGGTGGGGCCTGATCTCGACTTACTTGCCGAAGGGCCGGTCTTGTCTGAAGGGCAGGACGTCGATTTGCAGCTTGATCGCTGCCGTGCGGCACAGCCGGATTTGACGGTGTGCGGTTTGGGTCTTGCGAACCCTTTAGAGGCGGAGGGTCTCGCAACGAAATGGGCCATCGAATTGGTCTTCACGCCCGTGCATGGCTATGAGCAGGCGGGAGATCTCGCGGCGCTGTTTGCCAAACCGTTGAAGCGGCGAGATGGACTGTCGCTATGAAGCTGACAGTTTGGACATATGAAGGGCCGCCCCATGTGGGTGCCATGCGAGTCGCTACCGCGATGAAAGGTTTGCATTACGTTTTGCACGCCCCTCAAGGCGATACATATGCCGACCTGTTATTCACTATGATCGAGCGCCGCGATCACCGGCCACCAGTCAGTTACACGACTTTTCAAGCACGCGATCTTGGCGCCGATACCGCGACGCTATTCAAGGACTCGTGCCAGGATGCTTTTGATCGGTTCAAACCTGAAGCGATTATCGTCGGCGCGTCCTGCACGGCGGAACTCATCCAAGATGATCCCGGCGGGTTGTCGGAGAGTATGGGCTTGCCTGTCCCAGTTATTCCGCTTGAGCTGCCGAGCTATCAACGGAAAGAAAATTTCGGCGCGTCTGAGACATTTTATGAGATTTGTCGCGCGCTCGCGAAGCCTGTCGAGCGCACTCCAGAACTGACCTGCAATATTCTCGGTCCGACAGCGCTGGGCTTTCGACATCGAGATGATGTGACGGAGTTATCGCGGCTCCTCGAAGAGATGGGCATTGTGGTGAATGTTGTTGCGCCGCTTGATGCAACGCCGAGGGACATTCAACAGCTCGGAGCAGCGCATTTTAACGTGATGCTGTACCCAGAAACCTGCGAAACCGCCTGCCGCTGGCTGGAGCGGGAACTGAAGCAGCCCTTCACGAAGATCGTTCCGATTGGGGTCGGGGCAACTCGAGATTTTATCCGCGAAGTTGCCGAGATCACAGGGCAGCAGGCGGTGTTGGTCGACGAGAGCCGTTTGCGTTTGCCGTGGTATTCGCGGTCTGTCGATTCGACGTATCTAACTGAGAAGCGCGTGTTCGTTTTTGGTGATGGAACACATGCGATGGCCGCTGCGCGGATTGCCAAAGAAGAGATGGGTTTCGAGGTTGTCGGCCTTGGCTGTTATAACCGCGAATTCGCCCGCCCGGTGCGCCAGTGCGCGAAGGCGCTAGGGATCGAGGCGCTGATCACAGATGATTACTTAGAGGTCGAGGCGGCGATTGAAGCACTGCAACCTGAGATGATTCTCGGCACGCAGATGGAGCGGCATATTGGGAAGCGCCTTGGAATTCCCTGTGCTGTGATTTCCGCGCCCGTGCATGTTCAAGACTTTCCAGCTCGGTATTCGCCGCAAGTCGGATGGGAAGGCGCAAACGTTATTTTTGACACGTGGGTGCATCCACTCGTCATGGGGCTTGAAGAGCATTTGCTGCACATGTTCCGCGAGGATTTCGAGTTCCACGACGACGCTGGGGCAAGCCATCACGGGTCTCATACACCAGCGGCGCAGAAAAAGCGCGTTGACGATGATGCGCCGGCTGATCCCGTTATCAAAGACGGTGTGACTTGGTTGTCTGACGCCGAAAAAGAGTTGCGAAAGATTCCATTCTTTGTGCGGGGGAAAGCGCGGCGCAATACCGAGAAGTTTGCGGTTGAGCAAGGTCTCGATGCGATCTCTATTGAGACGCTGTACGAGGCGAAGGCGCATTATGCTCGATGATACGCGCATCATGGGACCGGACCCGTATCGTATCGTTATCGTCACGCTGGACAGTCATGCGGCGGGACCGGCTAAGCGCGTTGAAACGAAACTATCGAGCGTGTTTCCTGGATTGTCGCTGTCGATTTATGCTGCTGCGATGTGGTCTGAAAATCCAGACTATCTGACCGAGACTCGAGCCGCGATTGCTCAGGCAGATATGATCTTCGTCAGTTTGATCTTTCTGGAAGAACATATCACCGCGATCTTGCCAGATTTGGAAGCACGGCGCGACGCGTGCGATGCCGTCTTCTCTTGTATTTCGGACAGCCAGATGGTGTCGCTGACGCGGCTCGGTGATCTGGATATGAGTCAGCCGACCACCGGCGTTCTCAAGCTGCTGAAAAAACTGCGCGGATCGAGCAAGTCGAAAAATTCGAATGGCGAAAAGCAGATGAAGATGCTGCGCCGCTTGCCGAAGATCCTCAAGTTCATTCCCGGCAAAGCACAAGATGTACGGGCGTATTTTTTAGGGATGCAATATTGGCTGGGCGGGTCGGACGAGAATATCGAGTCTCTCGTTCGGTTCCTTGTCAATCGGTATGCCAAGCGAGTTCAGTTCCGCACGGTCGAAGCCGCGGCACCGATAGATTATCCCGATGTCGGCCTTTATCATCCACGGCACCCAGACCGCATTACAACGGATGCCTCGACACTGCCCGGCCCTGACAACGCGGTTGGTACCGTCGGTTTGCTGGTCATGCGGTCCTATATTCTATCCGGTGATACTGCTCACTATGACGGTGTAATCGACGCGATGGAAGCGCGCGGCCTGCGCGTGGTGACGGCATTCGCATCTGGCCTTGATGCGCGGCCCGCGATTGAACGATATTTCGAGGGCGCGCGGGGACCGGTGGTTGATACGCTGATCTCGTTGACGGGATTTAGCCTTGTTGGCGGTCCCGCTTATCAGGACAGCAGCGCGGCTCAGACGATACTGAAGCGGCTCGATATTCCGTATATCTCGGCACATGCGCTGGAATTTCAGACATTGGGACAATGGGCCAAGAGTGAGACGGGGCTTGGGCCGGTTGAAGCGACAATGCTGGTGGCGCTGCCAGAGATTGACGGGGCGACCAATCCGCTGATCTTCGGGGGCCGCGTCGGGAATGATGGCTGTGATGGATGCGCGCATCAATGCCAAGCGCGCGAAACGCCGAATGCGATGATTCCGTGTCCAGAGCGGATTGAGCGGTTGGTTGGACGGGCGCTGAAACACGTCACCTTGCGCCGTTCGAAATTGGCAGAGCGAAAAGTCGGAGTCGTTATTTTTGGCTTTCCGCCCAATGCTGGGGCGGTGGGATCGGCGGCTTATCTGAGTGTTTTCGAGAGTTTGTTCAATACGCTGCATGCGATGAAGCGAGAGGGGTATTCTCTAACGCCGCCGGAGTCAGTTGAGGCGTTGCGGGATGCGGTTCTGATCGGGAATTCGCAGCGTTATGGACAAGAGGCCAATGTTTTGGCGCGTATTCCTGCCGACCAGATGGTTACGGGCGAAAAATACCTCTCTGACATCGAAGATGTTTGGGGACCGGCCCCCGGACGGCACCAGTCGGATGGCGGCGGAGTTTTTGTTCTGGGTGCGACCTTCGGCAATGTCGTTGTCGGTGTGCAGCCTGCGTTCGGCTTCGAAGGCGACCCCATGCGCCTGATGTTCGAGAAAGGGTTTGCGCCAACTCATGCGTTCAGCAGTTTTTACCGTTGGATGCGTGAAGATTTTGGGGCTGACGTTTTGCTACATTTCGGGATGCACGGTGCATTAGAATTTATGCCGGGCAAACATTGCGGGATGGGTGAAGCCTGTTGGCCCGATCGACTTATCGGTGATGTGCCGAACGTCTACTTATATGCGGTCAACAATCCATCTGAGGGAACGCTGGCGAAACGTCGCTCAGGTGCCGTGATGATTTCTCACCTGACGCCGCCCTTGTCGAAAGCGGGTCTTTATAAAGGGCTGCTTGATCTGAAGGATAGTTTGCAGCAATGGCGTGCGCTTTCTGCGGAAGCCGAGGAGCGCGCTGACCTTGAACTATTGATCAAAGATCAGGCTCAGGCCGTTGATCTGGATGCGGCGGATATTGATCGTTTGTGGCTGGCAGTTCTGGAAACCGAGAGCGCACTGATCCCCGATGGGCTTCACGTTGTTGGCGCTCCGATCGGTAAAGATAAACGTGCGGTCTATCGCAATGCGATGATTGAAGCCGGCGCGGCCGAGGAAACGGTCGCTCGTGCTGATGCGTCCTTCGATGACGCGACCGAACTGCCCGCGTTGCTTCATGCTTTGGGCGGAGGGTTTACGCCACCTGCACCTGGCGGCGATGTTATCCGCTCGCCTGATGCCTTACCGACAGGACGTAACCTGCATGCTTTTGATCCATTCCGGATGCCAACGGCCTTTGCAATGCAGGATGGCGCGAAACAGGCGCAGCGGTTGATTGACCGTCACCAATCAATTCCGCGCAGTGTCGCGATTGTTTTATGGGGCTCGGACAACATTAAGTCCGATGGTGCCCCCCTGTCTCAAGCGCTTGCGTTGATGGGGGCAAAGCCGCGTTTCGACACCTATGGTCGGTTATGTGGTGCCGAGTTGATTCCTCTGGAAGAATTGGGCCGTCCGCGCATTGATGTAGTGATGACGCTGTCCGGGATCTTTCGCGATCTCTTGCCGCTCCAGACAAAGCTACTCGCTGAAGCTGCGTATCTGTGTGCCAGCGCGGACGAGCCGCTGGATCAGAACTACATTCGCGCACATGCCACCGATTACGCCGAAAGGATGGGCGTTGATATCGAGACTGCGGCGCTGCGCGTCTTTTCCAATGCCGAAGGTGCCTACGGTTCTAACGTCAATCACCTGATTGATTCTGGTGCGTGGGATGAGGAAGAAGAACTCGCCGATGCGTATGAAAAGCGGAAGAGTTTTGCGTATGGCCGTGATGGAAAATGCGCTCAGCAAGGCGCATTACTGAAAACGGCTTTGGAAGATGTTGAGCTTGCGTATCAGAACCTTGAAAGCGTCGAGTTGGGCGTTACGACGGTTGATCATTATTTCGATACGCTTGGCGGGATCAGCCGCGCCGTAAAAAGGGCGCGGGGTAAAGAGGCCGCCGTTTATATCAGCGATACCACCAAAGGCGACGGCAAGGTTCGCACACTCAAAGAGCAAGTCGCACTGGAAACACGGAGCCGCTCGCTGAACCCGAAATGGTTCGAAGGAATGCTGCGGCATGGCAGCGAAGGTGTTTTGCAGATTGACGCACAGGTTAAAAACACACTCGGATGGTCGGCGACGACAGGCGAGATCGAGCCTTGGGTTTATACCCGGCTGAGCGAGACTTTTATTCTCGATGACGACATGCGCCAGCGGTTGGCGGACTTGAACCCGGCGGCCAGCTCGCGGGTCGCTAACCGTCTGCTCGAAGCCCATGAACGAAACTATTGGAACCCGGATGCGGAAACGCTGGAAGCGTTGCGTCAGGGTGCGAATGAGCTGGAAGACCGGCTTGAAGGAATAGGAATTGCCGCGGAATGATGCCGTGGTTTGAAAGGAGGCTCCCATGAGCCCACTTGATTTGGATACCCCGCCAGTCCTGCCTCGCGGTGCCGATGGCGAGGGGTCGGTGCAGGTTCAGCTCGACCCGTCAATGAAGATCGACACGGCCAAGGTCTTCGCCGTTTATGGCAAGGGTGGAATTGGCAAATCTACGACGTCCTCGAACCTGTCCGCAGCGTTTAGCAAGCTGGGCCATCGGGTGTTGCAAATCGGATGTGACCCCAAGCACGACTCGACCTTCACGCTAACGGGGCGGCTGGTTCCGACGGTGATTGACACGCTGAAAGACGTCGATTTCCATTCCGAAGAACTGCGTCCAGAAGACTATGTCTATGAGGGTTATAACGGCGTTAAATGCGTTGAGGCCGGAGGGCCGCCCGCCGGGACTGGGTGCGGGGGATACGTGGTTGGGCAGACCGTTAAGCTGCTCAAACAACACCATCTGCTCGACGACACTGATGTGGTGATCTTCGATGTGCTGGGCGATGTCGTGTGCGGTGGATTCGCCGCGCCGCTGCAGCATGCGGATCGGGCGTTGATCGTCACGGCCAATGATTTTGACTCGATCTACGCCATGAACCGGATCATTCAAGCGGTGCAGGCGAAGTCGAAGAACTACAACGTGCGCCTCGCAGGGTGTGTTGCGAACCGTTCCAAGGACACCGACGAGGTGGATCGTTTTTGTCGGACAGTCGGGTTTAATCGCCTCGCGCATCTGCCGGACCTTGATGCTATTCGCCGCTCTCGCTTGAAGAAAAAGACTCTGTTCGAGATGGACCCGGACGAGGATATCGTGGCGGTTCAAAAAGAATATATTCGGTTGGCCGAAGTGTTGTGGAATGGAACCGAGCCTCTCGCCCCGGAATCGCTACCAGATCGTGAAATATTCGAATTACTGGGGTTTGATTGATGTCAGATACATATTCACAAACCCGGAAACGGTTGATGACATATTTTGATCAGACCGCCGCGAAAACGTGGGAGCAACTGACTTCAGATGCGCCGGTGTCAAAGATCCGGCAGACGGTTCGCGCGGGACGAGACGAGATGCGCTCAATGCTGTTGTCTCATCTGCCTCAAAACCTGCGCGGCAAACGGATCCTGGATGCCGGGTGCGGTGTCGGGCAGATGAGCAGCGTTCTGGCGGAGCGGGGCGCGACGGTCGTTGCAATTGATATTTCGCCGAACCTGCTGAATATTGCGCGTGAGCGAACTCCGTCGAGTTTGTTGTCGTCGATCCAATTTGAACAAGGCGATATGTTGGATGATGCTTGGGGATCGTTCGATCATGTCGTCGCGATGGATAGTTTACTGCACTATTCGGCTACGGATGTCGTTGCGGCACTTGGAAGTCTGAGGCAACGGACACGTGATGGCGTCTTGTTCACCGTTGCGCCGAAGACAGCCATGCTGACCGTGATGCACCTTGCAGGGCAAGCCTTTCCGAAAAATGACCGATCCCCGTCGATCGTGGCGCAGAGCATCCCGTATCTCAGACGGGAATTGCAACAGCACCCGGAGACGGAAGATGCGTCACTGGTTGAAATCGGGCGCGTCTCTACCGGCTTCTACAAATCGCAAGCGCTGGAACTTCGGTAGATGGGTAAACGAGAAGCGCATCCTTTGACTCAGTTCAAATTGAGCATGCTTCCGTTTGCGGATGCGGGGTCGGACGGATTTCCGCTGAAGCGTTTGTTGCGCCTGTCGCTGTTTCAGATTTCTTGTGGGCTTGCCACGGCGATGCTGCTGGGAACGCTGAATCGGGTGATGATTGTCGAGTTGAGTGTGCCAGCCTTTTTGGTCGCGTTGATGGTAGCCTTACCGGTTTTGATCGCGCCGTTTCGGGCTTTGCTTGGGTTTCGGTCTGACAATTACCGCTCGTCAATCGGATGGAAGCGCGTGCCGTATATGTGGTTCGGTTCGCTGTGGCAGTTTGGCGGACTGTCTATCATGCCGTTCTCAATCTTGATTTTGTCGGGCAGCCAAGAATGGGGTCCGGCTTGGTCCGGTGAAGTGCTGGCCGCGATGGCGTTCGTGATGACAGGGCTGGGTTTGCATATGACGCAGACGGCGGGCCTTGCTCTTGCCTGTGATCAGGCAACTGATGAGACAAGACCGCGTGTTGTTGCGCTGCTGTATATGATGTTCCTGATTGGCATCGGGTTCTCAGCAGTGGTTGTCGGTGCGCTGCTAGAGAATTTCTCTGAGATGCGCTTGGTGCAAGTGGTGCAGGGAACGGCGTTGATAACGTTGTTGCTCAATCTTGCGGCGGTCTGGAAACAAGAGTCGTTCCGCCCGATGAGCAAAAAAGAACGCGCGTTGCCGATGCCGAAGTTCTCGGAGGCGTGGATCGACCTGATGCGCGGCGGTGTGGCGGGACGGGTGCTGCTGGTGGTAGCCCTCGGCACATGTGCCTTCTCCATGCAAGATGTGTTGCTTGAACCTTATGGCGGTGAAGTTCTGGGCCTGAGCATTTCGGCAACAACTTATCTGACGGCGGTTTGGGCTTTGGGCGCATTGATCGCTTTTGGAGCGGCGGCGCGTTGGCTGTCCAAAGGGGTAGCGCATTATCGCCTTGCGGTCTTTGGATTAGTGGCCGGTATTGTAGCGTTTGGGTTGGTCATTGCCTCTGAGTTTACCGGCTGGACGTTCTACTTTTATGTGGGTGCTGCTCTGATCGGATTTGGTGCCGGATTGTTTGCGGTTGCTATGCTGACCGGGGCGATGACGATGCCTGTATTGGGGAATGCGGGGCGCGGTCTTGCGCTTGGCGCGTGGGGTGCGGCGCAAGCAACGGCGATGGGTTTGGGCGTTGCGATGGGCGGCGGATTGCGCGATGGCGTCGCTCGGTTGATCGAAAGCGGAAGCGTTGGAACTGTGCGGCCCTCTCTCGCCTATTCGGTTGTTTATCAGATCGAGATTGTCCTGCTGATCATCACTTTACTCGTCGCGTTGCCGTTGGTTCGGGCGACTCGCGAGATCCACCAAAATAACGATGCCGCGAAAATCGGCCTGTCAGAATTCCCGACCTGAAGGGCGTAGGAGAAGAATATGGAAATCACCTCAACTGTCGTCGGTCATATCGATTTTGCTCAGGTCTTGCTGTATGCGTTCTGGGTGTTTTTCGCGGGCCTCGTCATTTACCTGCAACGCGAAAATATGCGTGAAGGCTATCCGATGGAGACGGAGGACGGCTCGCCCGCGCCGAACCAAGGTCCGTTTCCGCTGCCGGAACCAAAGACGTTTAAATTGCCGCATGGCCGGGGTGAAGTGACCGTTCCGAGTGGCGATGATGGCGATAAACGAGAGTTGGCCCTGCGTGCCACGGCAAAATCCGCTGGATCGCCTTTTGAACCGACGGGTGATCCGATGATCGACGGCGTCGGACCCGCATCCTGGGCAGAACGGCGGGACGAGCCGGAGCTGGATGTTGCGGGGCATCCAAAGATTGTTCCAATGAAAAAAGCGACACAGTTTCAAGTGGCGTCGGGCCGCGATCCGCGCGGATTGCCCGTCGAAGGGCATGACGGTGAGGTTGTCGGCGTGATCTCTGACATGTGGGTTGATGAGCCAGAACAGTTGATCCGGTATCTCGAAGTGGACCTTGAAAATGAGGGCGCGCGCTTGATCCCAATGCAGTTGGCGCGGATCAAGAAGGACCGTGTGAAAGTAATGTCCATTCAGGCACGGCATTTTGCCAACGTGCCCAAGACGGCGTCGTCGGATCAGGTCACGATGCTCGAAGAAGAAAAGATATGCGGATACTATGCGGGCGGCAAGTTATACGCCGTGAATTCCCGCATTGGGCCATTGGTCTAGCGGGGGGAGCAGCGTGTCACACGATCATGACGATTTCCAAGTGGAGCCTATTCGCGGCTTGCCGGAATTACCGCCGGAGGGCGAGCATATTCTGTGGCAGGGATCGCCAAGTGTGCTCGGACTGGCGCGGGATGCGTTTAAGACACGCTGGATTTTTGGATATTTCGCAGTGATGGCGGTTTGGAGCATTGTTTATACCGGCGCAGGCGGTGCTCCGCTCGATTGGCGAGCGGGCGTGCCGTTTTTGGTGATGGGCGGTATTGCGCTTGCGCTGCTATGTCTGGTGGCGTTGTTGCAGGCGAAGACGACCGTTTACACGATCACAAATAAGCGGGTGGCGATGCGGATTGGGGCCGCACTCACGCTGACGCTGAATTTGCCGTATCGGTGGATAGGGTCTGCTGATCTGGCGGTTCGCTCGAATGGCACGGGCACGATTGCCATGACTCTGACCGGATCGACAAAGCTGTCTTATCTCGTTTGTTGGCCGCATGTGCGCCCGTGGCATCTCAGCCGTCCTCAACCAGCGTTGCGCGCGATACCGGATGCGAAGAAAGTCGCGCATATTCTGGCGGAGGCGGCACAGACAAGTATCAATGAACCAAGCAGCGTGCGGGATGATCGGGCCGCTGCTGCGATGGTTGCAGCGGAATAGGGGGCGGGGATGGCTGACAACGTGATGCTGAACCAGCACGGCGCCACCGCGACGCTTGAGAGGCGTGACCGCGAAATGATCCCGCGCGTGTTGGTGCGGGCGATGTTTGGCCTGATGGCACTGAGTTTGGTGACAGTGGCTTTCGCGCGATGGACGAACCAACCGATGTCAGCCGTGCCACCCCAAAATGTCGCGATCAAAGAACAGCGTGCCATACAGATTTTTTCGAAAATGGATGGTTCTGTGCGAATTTTCGATTTGAATGGTGCGATGGTCGCTGATCTGGGGCCGACAGAGGGCGGCTTTATTTCGGGGGTTTCGCGTGCCCTGACTCGTGTGAGAACCAGCCATGACGTTTCGGCGAGCTTGCCGGTTCGGTTGGTGCGCTACGAAGATGGCCGCCTTGCACTGATTGACGACACGACGGGCTGGCGGGCCGAGCTGTTCGGGTTTGGCCATGATAACGCGGCGGCCTTTGCGCGCCTGCTGAAAGAATAGGGGGAGTAAATGATGTTTGCAAAACGTACCGAAACGGCACCGTGCACCGTCGAAGTCTCACATGTGTTTGAGAGTCTGCATGCCCATGTTCGATTTGACAACGGTGCCGTCGTGCATCCCGGTGACGAAGTATTGGTTCACGGTAAGCCGGTCATTGCCGCCTATGGTGAGGTCATTACCGAGGAAAGAACGGCGACGATCACCCGAGCTGGTTGGCTGACGCGGCAATGGACGCGCCTGACCGGTAATCTGGAATTCATGGAGCTTTGTGAATTCGCATTCTCTGAGGAGGCGACGCTATGAACGCGACAACAGAATTCACCAACCCCAAACCAGTCGACTCGCCGCTCCGCAAACATGTTGTCACTGAGACAACCGAGATGGCGGCAGAGACAACTCTGCTCGATCCGCGCTTCTATACAACCGATTTCGATGAGATGGATCGCATCGACGTGTCGCCGGTTCGCGAAGAGTGGGACAGGCTGATTGCTCAGATGAAATCAGACCCAAACAAGAAGCACTTCAAGAAGAATGAGGCGTGGGATGAGATTGATTGGGAAGGCATGGAGCCTGAGCTCAAAAAAGAGTTGATCGATTTTCTCGTGTCATCGCTGACCGCCGAATTTTCCGGTTGCGTGCTGTATAAAGAAATGAAGCGTCGGGGGAGTAATCCCGATATTTGCGAATTGTTCAGCTATATGTCGCGCGATGAAGCCCGTCATGCAGGGTTTATCAATGATGCGCTGCGCGAAGCTGGCATCGGCGTGAATCTCGGTTTTCTGACGAAGGCGAAACAGTACACGTACTTCAAGCCGAAGTTCATCTACTATGCGACCTATCTGTCCGAGAAAATCGGGTATGCACGGTATATCACGATTTATCGTCACCTAGAGCAGAACCCCGATAAGATGATCCATCCGATCTTCAAGTGGTTCGAGAAATGGTGCAATGATGAGTTTAGCCACGGCGAAGCTTTTGCGCTGTTGATGCGGACGGACCCCAAACTGACCTCTGGCCGCAACAAGCTATGGATTAAATTTTTCCTCGTGGCGGTCTATTCAGTCATGTGCGTGCGGGATCATCAACGCCCCGCCTTCCACAACGCCTTGGGGATCGACATCGCGGAATACGATCGCGAAGTGCTGCGGAAGACGTCCGAAATTTCGAAACAGGTGTTTCCGCTGGAGATTGATCTTGAGAACCCGCGCTGGGAGCGTGGCCTGACGCGCCTGCGCGCAGCGTTTCTCGCGATGGATGCTGCGAAGCGGCGTGGAGGTATTGGCGGTTTCTTTGGCAAAGCGGTTGCAGGGGCGCGGGTGGCGAAAAACTTTGCGGGCCTCTATCTGATTCCGGCGAAGAAAAACGTGGTACCCGAGAGCAGCCATTTGGTTCCGGCGTATTGACGCGCTGAATGTTTGATTGGTTCCATATTCCGTGGGTGGCAGCAGTCCTTGCCCTGATCATCTGGTGGTTCTCTACTGGATTGATCCTGCTCGCGGTGAAGCGGGCCGATCACGGCCTTGGCCTGTCACACATGGCGCTAACGCTCTGCAGCCTGCCCGTGCTGGCCTTGGGGTGTTGGGGATTTTGGCAAACGCTGAGTGTTACCGACGTTGCCGCGATGTATGGTGCGTTTGGATCAGCCATTCTGATTTGGGGATGGTTTGAGCTGGCGTTCTTATGCGGCGTGATTTGCGGTCCGAATCGATATGACTGTCCGATAGACGTTCCCGCATGGGAGCGTTTTTTGCGGGCATGGGGGACAGTGGCGTATTCAGAGGTCGCATTGATCGCGACAATGGCCGGGTTGGTTTGGATTTCAGCGGGTGCTGAGAATCAGGTTGGTGTTTGGACTTTTGCCGTTCTTTTCTTCGCCCGGATCAGCGCCAAGTTGAATGTGTATCTCGGCGTTCCCAATATAAACGTCGACTTTTTGCCAAAACCAATGGGCCATTTAGCCAGCCACTTTCGAATCGCACCGATGAATGCACTATTTCCCGTATCTGTTACGTTTTTGACCTTTGCGTCGGCGTGCTTTCTGGAGCGGTGGATGGCACAAGTGCCTGGATCTGCCGAGGCGGTTGGTTTTGCGCTGTTGAGCGCCCTGACAGCGTTGGCTTTGCTAGAACATTGGATGATGGTGTTACCGCTTTCTGACGCAAAATTGTGGCAGTGGTTATTGCCGCGCCAGACTTCCGAATCTACTGATCATAAGATAACAATGAAGACCGTGTACGAACGGGGAGAAATCCATGACCTTTGATGCGCTATTTGAATCCCAGCTCGATACGTTGCGCGAAGATGGCAATTATCGTGTTTTCGCGGACCTTGAGCGCCGGAGAGGTGCGTTTCCGAAGGCACGCAACCATTTTGATGGGGGCGAGCGCGAGGTCACGGTTTGGTGCTCGAATGACTATCTCGGCATGGGTCAACATCCAGCGGTTCTGCAGGCGATGCATGATGCGCTGGAAGAATGCGGCGCTGGAGCAGGGGGCACGCGCAATATCTCCGGCACAAACCACCATCACGTCATGCTGGAACGCGAGTTAGCGGATTTGCACGGTAAAGAAAGTGCGCTGCTGTTCACGTCAGGGTACGTGTCGAACTGGGCGGCGCTGGGCACGTTGGGCTCGCGCTTGGAAAACTGCATTATTTTCTCAGACGAGCTGAATCATGCCTCGATGATTGAAGGTATGCGCCACTCGCGGGCGAAAAAGGTCATCTGGAAGCATAATGACGTCGCGGATCTAGAGGCAAAACTTGCCGCAGCAGACCCGGACGCGCCGAAGATTGTGGCGTTCGAAAGCGTCTATTCGATGGATGGCGATATCGCGCCGATCGAGGCGATCTGTGATGTGGCCGATAAATACGGCGCGATGACTTATCTCGATGAAGTTCATGCTGTTGGCCTGTATGGGGCCGAAGGCGGCGGCGTCGCCGAGCAAGAGGGGCTGGCCCATCGCCTGACGGTTATTGAGGGAACGCTTGGGAAAGCGTTCGGCGTCATGGGCGGGTATATCACCGGCTCGCGCTCGCTCTGCGATTTCGTGCGGTCCTTTGCGAGTGGGTTTATCTTCACAACCGCGCTGCCGCCAGCCGTGGCCGCCGGTGCGTTGACGTCGATCCAACACTTGCGCCAGAGCGATATGGAGCGGATGCGCCAGCGTAAACAGGTCACGCTGCTTCGCAAACGGCTCGATGAGGCTGGTATTCCACATCTGGCCAACCCCAGCCATATTGTGCCGGTCATGATTGGTGATGCCACCAAATGCAAAATGATCAGTGATATTTTGCTGGAGGAACATGGCGTCTACGTTCAACCGATCAACTATCCGACTGTTCCGAAAGGCACTGAACGCCTGCGTTTTACGCCATCGCCGTTGCATACGGATGCAGATATTGAGCACTTGGTTGATGTGCTGGGGCGGCTTTGGTCGCAATGCGCGCTGTCGCGGGCGGTTGCATAGCGGCGCTTTTCCTGATTACCCTTACTTGGGCGATCACAAGGGAGTGTTGCCATGAGGGACGACAACGACGACACAAGATTCGCGACCAACGATTTTTTGTGGGCCTATATCGCCATTGGCGTGTTTATCGTTGCGATGCTGTTGCGATTTATTTGGGGTGAAGGCGGTTTTATGACCGATGTGTTCGCCTATCAGCGCATTTTGACCATCCTCGCCGCCATCGCCTTTGGATTTGGGCTTGGATGGCTGATTTACCCCCGCCGTCCGAAATGGCCGTTCGGCGAAGATTGAGCATAACCTCGAACCTGACCTAAGGGCGCGTCTTGCGCGCTCTTAAAGTGCGTGCAAGGGTCTCGGTCAGCATTGCGGCTGTGTCGGCAGCTGCGTTCTAGACTGGGAGAATGCAATGGGCGCGACCATGCGTATCGCCGTTCGGGAAGATATTGCCAAGCTAGAGGCGACCCCGCTCGAAGACAGATATGAGCTTGAATCGACGTATCAGGTTTTAGAAGAAGGCGCCGCGAAGTGGCCGTCCAATTCTGCCGTGTCGTTTCAATTAAAGGGCAAACCCACCGATAAGGCACACACTTGGACCTATGCCGAGCTGTTGTCGATCACGACAAGGGCGGCGAATTTGTTCCATAGCCTTGGGGCGACGGACAAGAATTCGGTCGCGCTGATTTTGCCGAACTTGCCGGAGACATTGGCCGCGATGTTTGCCGCGCAAACCTCTGGCATTGTCAATCCGATTAATCCGCTGTTGGAACCCTCGCAGATCGCCTCGATCCTGCGCGATGCCGACGCGAAGGTCGTTGTGACGCTGGCGGGTTTCCCCAAGACGGAAATCGCGCAGAACGTGGCCGAGGCGTTGAAAACTACTCCCACTGTTGAGACGGTGATTGAAGTCGATATGCGTCGCTACGTATCGCCGCCTTTGTCATGGTTGATCCCGTTGATCCGTCCAAAGATTGACCGCAGCCACGGCAAGAATGTGTTGCAATGGGATGCCGCGATTGCCGAGCATCCGGGCGATAAACTGACCTTTGATATTCCCCCCGGCGGGCGCGAACGCGTTGCCGCCTATTTCCACACGGGCGGAACGACCGGCGATCCAAAGCTGGCGACGCATAAGATCGGCGGCATGATCTTTATCGGCCATACAGTCAAAGAGGGTGTGCTGACCGAAGGGGATGTCATCCTGTGTGCTCTGCCGCTGTTCCACTGTTTTGGCGCGTATGTCATGGGGCTGACCTCGCCGATGAATGGCGGGCACCTGATCTTGATGACCCCTGCGGGTTTCCGGGGTGAAGGCGTCATTGATAATTTTTGGAAGTTGGTTGAACGCTACAAGGTCAACTTCTTTATGTCGGTGCCGACCGCTCTGGCCGCGCTGAACCAACGTCCGATTGATGCGGATGTTTCATCGCTGACCTTTACAGTATGTGGCTCGGCCCCGTTGCCTGTCGAGTTATTCAATCAGTTCGAGAAGAAAACTGGCATCAAGATCTTGGAAGGCTATGGCCAGACCGAGGCGACCGTCGTGTGCTCGGTGAACCCGCCCGACGGCGAGCGGAAAATTGGGTCAGTCGGCTTCCCGCTGCCCTACACGCGCATGAAGATGTTGCTGATTGATGATGACGACGTTTGCACAGGCGAGGCCGCCGAGGACCAAATCGGCGAAATTTGTATCGCTGGCCCACATGTCTTCCCCGGCTATAAAGACATTCCGCGCGACAAGGTTTTTGTCACAGGACCGGACGGCGACGAATGGTTGCGCTCTGGCGATTTGGGGCGTGTCGATCCCGACGGGTATTTTTGGATTACAGGCCGGGCGAAAGACCTGATCATTCGCGGTGGGCATAATATTGATCCGGGCATGGTGGAAGAGGCGATCATGACCCACCCCGCCGTCGCAATGGTCGCGGTGATCGGCCAACCCGATTCTTACGCGGGCGAATTGCCATGTGCCTATGTCGAGTTGAACGAAGGGGCTAGTGCGACGCCGGAAGAGATTGTCGCCTTTGCCGATGAAAATGTCCCGGAGCGGGCCGCGCAACCGGTCTATGCCGAGATCATGGACGAGTTGCCGAAAACGCATGTTGGAAAGATCTTCAAACCCGACTTGCGGCGGACAGCCATTCGCCGCGTTTATGCTGAAGCGCTTGAAAAAGCGGGTATTTCAGCAGAAATAAGCTGTGAGAAGGATGAAAAGAAAGGCGTTATCGCCGTGGTTAAACCAAAAGATAATAGCGACGAGGCCGCGATTGGGGCCGTTCTTAACAACTTTGCCATCGCGTGGAAGATGGAATAGGACGCGGTATCGAATAAACCGCTTCACAAGCCTGCCGCCCTTTGCTAATTGAGCCGCCTACCACGTAAATATGCGGTCGTGGCGGAATTGGTAGACGCGCAGCGTTGAGGTCGCTGTGGGGTAACT